>CASBQC010000098.1 GCA_949127805.1 Nostocales cyanobacterium PMM_0081 | reverse complement strand
GTCAAAAGTCATTAGTCAAAAGTCATTAGTCAAAAGTTATTAGTCAAAAGTCATTAGTCAAAAGTTATTAGTCAAAAGTCATTAGTCAAAAGTTATTAGTCAAAAGTTATTAGTCAAAAGTTATTAGTCAAAAGTTATTTATCGATTAGACATAGAAGTGGAAAAGATATAGAGACGCAAAATTTCGCCTCTCTACAAAGGGTTTCAAGCAACGCAGAATTAACTTTCACTCTTATGTCTATTGCTAATGACTGTTGACTGTTGACTGTTGACTTTTGACTGTTGACTGTTGACTGTTGACTGTTGACTGTTGACTTTTGACTTTTGACTCATAACGATTACTCAAACAACCGAAAATAAGGATAGCGCACAGGCACACCAGGCTCTTTTTCTAAATCAAAATTTATCACTTCCCAGCAGCCTTCTTCTGCGGAATCCTGGCTAAACTCTACTGGCAAGCCGTAAAGTCGCGCAGATGTTGTCTCGCTTTGACCAGAACGCCAAGGTGTGCTGCGTTCCAAGTAGCCACTCATCAATTCTTCATACCGTTTGGCAATAATCACTTTTGTTGCTCGGTATCCTTGAGTATATAGCTTGTCTAGCGCTTCGTGAATTTCAAAGCGAATGCCATCGGGATGCGTATGTTGCCGATACCATTCATTATTCCACCTTCGCCAATGACGCCCAGACTGAAGATGAATCAATTCACCATTTTTCGGATCAGCTTCAAAAGCGCCATGTCGAGTACATAGATATGTATCTGTTAGTGTCAGTGCCGGAATTGTTTGACGGCAGTGGGGACACTGTATTTCTGGACCAAACATTGGGTACTGCAAGCCTGGATTCATCATGAAGTGCGTACAAACATACTTTTGTTTTCACCCGCAAAATTGGTTTTAGTTTACACTTCTACTCCGCTTCCTTGGGGAAATTACTTGTTGCTGCACAGAAATTGAGTTGCGCTGTCAGTTTTCCACAAAGCGTACCTTCTCAACATCAAGGTTTAACACCGTGATATTCTGTTGAATGCAACCAGCTTCCAAGGTTGGAGTTTTTCCAGTGTTCCTGGGTACCATATTCATATTCTATCGTGTCTACCGCTTCTTACTGGTCTTCTGCTAATATTTCTCAAGCTGCCTTCGTTGCAGCTAATGCTGTAGTTATTGGTTCGGTAAACATAGCTGCTGGAGCGAGCATTTGGTATCAAGCTGTAGTTAGGGGAGATGTAGAAAGGATTGAAATTGGTGAATGCACCAATATTCAGGATGGAGCAATTCTACACGGCGATCCAGGCTTTCCCACAATTTTAGAAGATTATGTAACCGTAGGGCATCGTGCTGTAATACATTCTGCTTACATTGAACGTGGCAGCTTAATTGGAATTGGCGCAATTATTTTGAACAAGGTGCGGGTAGGCGCTGGTAGCATTATTGGTGCTGGTGCAGTCGTAACTAAAAATGTACCTCCTTTATCTTTGGTAACTGGTGTTCCGGGGAAAGTTCTCCGTCAAGTCACAGAAGCCGAAGCCAGAGAACTTATCGAACATGCTCAACGTTACCAAAAGTTAGCTTTGGTTCATGCTGGGAAAGGAACTGATATCGGTTTTACAAAGGCTGGAGAATAGCCTTCAGGCTGAAGCCTGAACGCCAGGTGCTACAACGGAGGGAACCTCCGCAACGCACTGGCTCGGCTACATGAACAAAGCCCACCTACGTGGGCTAAAAACCCTATTCTGTAGTCCGTGTAGGGGGACGAGCGTTTGTATAGCCGGTGTTGGGTTGTATGTAAACACGATAATTTTGTAAACATTCTTTACAAATGGGTCTGGAAAAATTTCCCACTTCGGCTAACAATGAAAATGAGAAGAGTTGACAAAACTTTAATTTCTAATTAACAGAGGGATTCTAAATATGGACATCGATATGCGTGTTGCGATCGTTTTAGCACCAATTGCTATTGCTGCTGGTTGGGCAGTATTCAACATCGGTGCTGCTGCTTTAAGACAAATTCAAGGCTTTTTAGACAAAGAAGCCTAAACAAAAGCGTGATTGTTAGCAGTTAGTGGTTATTTGTTACAACTAGCCATTAACCACTAACCACTAACTACCAACTGCTTATGAATATCGACTTATTACTACAACCCTTCCAACGCTTCGGCGTTAATCTGGGATTGGATCGCATTGTCAAACTTTTGGCAAATCTTGGCAATCCCCATCATCAAGTCCCGGTAATTCACGTTGCCGGTACGAATGGTAAAGGTTCTGTTTGTGCTTATCTGTCGTCGGTACTTACTGAGGCGGGTTATCGGACAGGACGCTACACTTCACCGCATTTGGTCGATTGGACGGAACGCATTTGTTTGAATGAACAAGCGATCGCCTCCGAAAAATTGTGTCACTTGTTACTGCAAGTCAAAGCGGCAATCAAACCAGATGAAGAATCACCAACTCAGTTTGAAGTAATTACCGCAGCCGCTTGGTTATATTTTGCACAAAGTAAAGTTGATGTGGCGGTAATAGAAGTTGGATTGGGAGGACGTTTAGATGCGACAAATGTTTGCTCGCAGCCTTTAGTAACTATCATTACTTCCATTAGCCGCGAACATTGGCAAATACTAGGTTCTACAGTCGCCGAGATTGCCAGAGAAAAAGCTGGGATTCTGAAACCCGGATGTCCGGCAGTTGTGGGAATATTGCCACCGGATGCAGAAAAAGTCGTGCGATCGCGTACTCTAGAATTACAATGCCCGTATATTGTGCCTCAACCCGCCCGTCAAATATCTCCAGGATGGGCAGAATATCAAAAAATAAAATATCCATTGCCCTTAGAAGGACAGATACAGTTAGCTAATTCAAGTTTAGCGATCGCTGCTTTAGAAATTTTACAACAAAAGGGTTGGCAGATATCACAAGAAGCCATTATCAACGGCATCGCCAAAACTAAATGGCTAGGACGAATGCAATGGACAACCTGGAAAAATCATAAACTATTAATTGATGGCGCTCATAACCCAGCTGCGGCTCAAGCCTTACGTGCGTATGTAGATAGTCTGGATATTCCCAAAGTTAATTGGGTAATGGGAATGCTTTCCACCAAAGAACACGCCGACATCTTCCAAGCTTTACTACGACCAAAGGACAGTTTATACTTAGCGCCAGTACCAGATCATAGTTCAGCCGATACAAGCGAATTAGCAAAACTAGCTCAGAAAATTTGTCCACAGTTGAGCGATCGCCAAACTTATCCAGATTTATTATCAGCACTAGAAACAGCTTTTCGCGCAAATAATAATTTAGTCATTTTGTGCGGTTCGCTTTATTTGGTTGGGAATTTTTTAGCGATCGTAAATACCCCAAAGCCGCCGACACCCACCAAGAGTGCGGCTACATGAAACGAAGTCCGCGTCCGCTGAAGTCACTCAGGCTGGAAGTCTGGGGCTACACAAACAAAGCCCAATCGACCTGGGCTAAATAGACATCTGTTGGAAAAGATTGTAGAGACGCGAAATTTCGCGTCTCTACAAGGGTTTCGGTTAACGGATAATTAATTTTCACTTCTATGTCTAATGCAAAAAAAATTTAGCCTGCGTGTGCCTGCTTCGTCCGTGTAGCCGAGCCAGTGCGTTGCGGAGGTTCCCTCCGTTGTAGCACCTGGCGTCCAGGCTTCCAGCCTGAGGGCAGAAAATTCAACCCCTACTAC
>CASBQC010000097.1 GCA_949127805.1 Nostocales cyanobacterium PMM_0081 | reverse complement strand
TTATTTACAAAATGTAAGTAATAATAGTGTGGCATTATGCAAAAAACCTGCTTTAGAAGCATCGAAGTGAAAACTCAGGCAAAGTTACCGGGTTTTTAGGAGAATACGCCTGCGATCGCATCCAAATACTGACGTAGAACCTAAGTTTGTGGCATAAGCATGGCGATCGCCCTCTAAAGTTAAGATTGTGAAAGTTTTGTTTAGCTGAGGAGCGCAAATGTTAATTCCTCAATTTCAAACTCAGCGTTTAATATTAGGTGCATTTACCGAATTAGACCTTGACGCTTACGCCGACATGTGCAGCGACAACAGAAAACTTCATCAGTAAAATACGTTTTAATTCGTAGTGAGCGGTTTACCGCTCATATCAAGACTTTTAAGGGCTGAAGCCTTTACTACATTTCTACGCTTCACCTGAACAAAACTGTTTAAAAGATACAAACTACGGGAACACTGTAATTAACCCGCACCCTTTGCAGACAAAGGCTATGGGAAATGTTTCCAAAGGAAGTTTAACAGTGATATTGTTTTGCGATCGCATTAGTTTATTAATTACTTCTACTCTGCTGGGGTTAGCAATCTCAATAACGATTCCAGCCAATGCTCAAAAAAATAGTAGTTCTCCCCCACAAATAACACCTGACGTAGATTCATCAGAATTAACCCCCTCTTACCCAACTTCACCACCACCACCGCGAAAAGACCCCTTACCCGACCAAAGGGATCTGCAAGAACGTTTAAAAGAAACCGATTATCGTGTCAGTAACTTGCTGGGAGATCTCCGAGGTAATCTTTGGGTGGGTTCTTGGCGGGGATTGTCGCACATTGATCCGAACACCGGTAAAATTTTAGGTAGAGTTAGTTTACCAAATGTCGCCATCGGTGCTTTGGCTCAAGACAAAGTAGGACGCTTGTGGGTGGGAAATTACGAAGGCTTGCAGCGAGTAGACCCCCGCACAAATGAAATCACAGCACAGAATTTATTTTTGCCTTCTAAACGAGTGTTATCGCTGTTGATTGACAAACGTGGCTATTTGTGGACGGGAACTGATAACGGTGTAGCCTTAATTAGTCCAGACCAAGGTTTAATTATGACAACAGTGAAAAATCTTCCTGGGGTTAGCGCTAACGCTTTAACTTTAGATGCTGATGGTCAACTTTGGGTTGGGACGCTTGATGGAGTTGTGCGGGTAAATACGGCTAATGCTTACGTCATGAAGTGGATTAACAATTTACCAGGAACGACCGTCCAAGCTTTAGCAATTAGTCCAGAAGGGTTAATTTGGGCAGCAATGCCGAATAATTTGCTGGTTATTAATCCGAAAACTGGTGCAGTGTTACGGTCTGTCGCTCGGTTACGCGGACGTAACGTTACAGCAGTACGCTTTGCTAAAGATGGTAGTGTTTGGGTAGGAACTAACGATGGTTTGTTAAGATTAAATCCACATACAGGAGCTGTGTTAGACGAAGTTGCTGGTCTTCCTTCTAGTCGTGTGTTTGCCCTTGCACCTGACATCGGTAATAAACTATGGATCGGCACTAGTGAAGGTTTAGCTTGGTTAATGCCAACAATGCCAAAGGCAAAAACTCATCTGGCTTTTAGTCGCGCTGTAAAGTAGGGACTGGGGACGCTTGGACTGGGAATTCTAATCTTTAATCTCCAATCCTTAATCCAAAATCCAAAATCCAAAATCCAAAATGCCAGTCACCACCCAACAATTAATTCAATGGAAACAACAAAAGCGTTCGATTGTGGCTTTGACCGCTTGGGATTATGCGATCGCACAAATCCTCGATGCTGCTGGTGTAGATTTAATTTTGGTGGGTGACTCAATGGCGGTAGTGTTGGGGTATGAAACAACACTACCAATTACTTTGGATGAAATGCTCTACCACGCTAAAGCAGTGCGGCGTGGGGTTAAACGCGCTTTTTTGGTGGTAGATTTACCATTTGGAACGTATCAAGATATTCAGCAAGCGATGCATTCAGCTGTTAGGGTGTTGAAAGAAACGGGAGCGCAAGCGGTAAAGTTGGAAGGTGGCTATGCGGCAATGATCGAAACGATCGCTCGTTTGGTACAAGCGGGAATACCGGTGATGGGTCATGTGGGTTTGACACCGCAATCGATACATCAAATCGGCTTGCGGCAACAGGGGAAAAGTGAAGAAGACAGTGAGAGGATTTTAAATCAAGCGATCGCACTTGAACAAGCGGGTGTGTTTGCGATCGTCTTAGAGCATATCACCGCAGATTTAGCAATGCAGATTACACAAAAGTTGAGCATTCCCACAATTGGTATTGGTGCGGGAGTACATTGTGATGGACAAGTTTTAGTTACTTCTGATATTTTAGGACTTTCAGAAAAGCAGCCTCCTTTTGCCAAAGTTTATACAAATCTGCGTGAGACAATTACCAAGGCTGTGCAGGAATATAGCCTAGAAGTGCGAGAAAAGAAGTTTCCCGAATAAGTCTCGGAATTATTCAAGTTTTGCGGCTGCCGATATTATAAAATTACAAAAAGCGCCAATATACTCAGCGTGAAAACTGACAGCATCTTTTATCGGCTATTTCAAGAATTTCCCAGCATCTTCTTTGAACTTATTGGCAATCCTCCAGAAACCGCAAATACCTATCAATTTTCTTCAGTTGAAATCAAGCAAACAGCTTTTAGAATTGATGGTGTATTTCTTCCCATCCAAGAAGAAAATAATCCAATTTATTTTGTCGAAGTTCAATTTCAGGCTGATACAGAACTTTACTCGCGTCTGTTATCGGAAATCTTTTTATACTTACGTCAAAATAAGCCGATAAATACTTGGTGCGGAGTGGTGATTTATCGAAATAGAAGCATAGATACATCTGATACAAAAGATTGCCATGAATTCTTTACCAGTCAGCGCATCAGCCGAATTTATTTGGATGAATTAGGTGAAGCTGCATCACTACCAATTGGTATTGCTACTATTAAATTAGTAGTTGAAGATGAAGATACAGCAATTATCGCTGCTAGAGAATTAATCAACCGAACTAAGCAAGCGGTAAATCTACAACTGCAACAACAGCAGTTACTAGAATTTATAGAGACAATCTTAGTTTATAAGTTTCCTAAAATGAGTCGAGAGGAGATAGAAGCAATGTTTGGGTTAAGTGAGTTGAAGCAAACACGAGTTTATCAAGAAGGTAAAGAAGAAGGTGAACAAGAAGGTAAACAAAAAGGTCGTGTGGAGGCAAAATTAGAAGCTATACCCAGACTGTTAGCATTGGGTTTAACAGTGGAGCAGATAGCGCAAGCGTTGGATTTGGATGTTGCACAAGTCCAGCAAGTAGCACAGCAGACACCTCCAAATCAATAGACTGATTGTAAATGTAGGGAAAGGGTAAAGTGCGATCGCCTGGTAAAATACATACATCACCAGTATTTTAAGTGAAGTACCCCATCTTGCCTTCGGCTGAAGATGGGGCTTCCATTTTCAGTTAGCACAAGGACGGTATTATTCGTCATTGGAGTTTCCCGCTTCATTCGCCGTTGCCACGTTAGGTATACTTTATGGTATTCGGAACTAAATCCGATGATGGTCTTACACAGCGTCCACAGGCAGCCGTCCATCTTCCATAGACGGTTTAATTGTTTTTTCGTACAACATTCCTTGGACTTATGCGATAGCTGCCAGCTAGAAATGTTCCTTCTCCAATCTCTGATGTTGCTGCGGCAAGTCGAGCCAGTGCGGTCTTGGGGTCTCCCCAAGTGGAGCAACTGGCGTTTGCTACTTTGAAGTTAGCCTTTTTGTTCCATACAGTTGGATGGGTCATCGACCATTTATATAGTATCATAAATGTGTTCGCACTAGCAACACTCAATGAAAGATAAAAACCTACATATTCGGATGTCCCTGAAAAGGCACGACAAATTAAAGTCTTATGCACAAAGCAAAGAAAAAACCATCACTCAGTTAGTTGAAGACTGGGTTGACCGATTACCGAATACAGAAATTAGGGACTCGTCATCGACTTCTATCCCTTATCAACCTAACGGTTGATATCGGTCAAAAGTCAATTCCTTATCCCCCGTCTTACATCCCCGGACTACTACGTTGAGGAAGGGGCATTACGACGTTCCGGTAAAACACAATAGCTCAATTCATGCGATCGCACATTTTATTTAAATTTGCTCCTTGTACTTCGTAGTGAGCGGTTCACCGCTCATAGCAAAGATTAAGCGGCTCTATCCCTTACTACATTTAAGAGCGTTTATTTACACTTATTTATACTTATTTATGCTACTTTAAATGTCTTTGCTAGCGTTTGCGGTTCTGGTAAAAGTTCACCTTCTTCCAAAGCTGACAAAATCAACATTTCTAGAACTTCTTGAGCATTCTTAACAGCTTCCTCATAAGTATCTCCGTGGGTGCAAGGCTGCATTACATTAGTAAACTCAGGAAGTAAAACTACATAACATTGGTCTGATTCTGACCATTTAATCACAATTGTATATTTCATTCTTCCGTCTGCTTAATCATCCGTCGCAACGCTGATTCTGATGCGATATAGGTAGTAACCTGCTAAATACATTCATTGCACAAATTAAACACGAAAACTCTGCGTCACTTTGCGCTTACCCTTGCGTTCCTCTGGGTTTCAATCTTCTCTGCTTCGGAAGATAACTCATCTAGATATTGGTTGATTTGCTGACGAACTTCTGTGTTATTCATATTCTTACGACTCTTTTACTTATCTAACTCCTTCAACTTATTCTGTGCAAACTCCCGCACTTTCTCATCTGCATCATTCTCTGCTCTGTCGCGCAATAGTGGTAAAGTGTGGGGATGCTGAGGATATTGCTCGATAATTGCTAAGAGTGCAACTTGCCGATCCTCTTTGCAATCGCTCACGTTTTCTGAATAAATTCTAAAAAATTTAAGCCGCTTAAAGGTAGATTTCTCATTTGACTATTAATTTCCTCAGCAGCGGCTAATCCTGAAAGCATCGCACCTTCAACAAATTTGCCACCACACCAATCACCACAGCACACCAAAGGTAAAACACTTTCCGCAGATAAAAAAGCTTTGTTGCAAGGATTGCGAGGAAAAGCATAACGCCAGCGATGTACTTGCATCCATTCGGGAGTAGCCAGCCAAGAAAGCTGCACAAACTCGCTTGCGTGTTGCAACATTTGCTGTGCGGCTGGGTGTAAATCAAGAGATTCTAAGTGACGTTGGGCGAAATCAGCACTACTTTGCAGCACAAAAAGCGGTTGTTGCGGGTTGGGACGTTTGCTGCTATCTAAACCAATCCACGCTAAATCAGGATTGTCAACAAAAGTTAAGGCTTTCCACTCCGGAAGTGGCTGGGAGTCGGCAGGATACCCAGCCATAACGGTGAGGCTGGGGTAAAATTCTATAGAACGCAAGTTATCTAGAAAAGCTTTATTGAGTAAATCGCCCAAAGGTGCTAAAAGCGTGAAAGCTTGGGGTGCAGGAATGGCGAGAACTACTGATGTGGCGGTTAATTCCTCATTGCTGGATTCAAAGGTGAGACGCCATTTATTATCGATTGGGGTAATAGTTTCGACACGTTGATTAAGGGAAATTTCTAAACCTTGAGCGAGAAACTTAGCGATCGCACTCATTCCCTCAGGTGCAATATAATTTGCATCTAGCTCATTTGTCCACACTTCTAGGATATGATGGCGGCTCAACAACTCAACAAAACGCCTCAACAATTCACCCTTCGGCTTTAGATAACACACACCATGATCCGCAGAAGTATTATGTAACCGGCGTGTAGCAACTCGTCCCCCCAAACCACGCGACTTTTCCACCACCAACACCGAATATCCAGCTTGACTTAACTGCTGGGCACATACTAAACCCGCCATCCCAGCCCCGATTACAGCAACATCAGTCATAAATAAGAAAATCCCCGAAACGGATGGAAACCACGCCAGATGCGCGTCAGTGGAGGAAAGCCAAAGGGCAATTTTAACTACTATAGGACTTACGCAAAAACTCTCTAAAACCCTCTTTTCTCCGTGTCCTCTGCGATAGGAGTGCGGTTCGTTCTCCATTAGTTCTGCGTAAGTCCTGTACTAAATGTTATCCGCTTCCACTTAAGAAGTTACCCAGAAAAATGCGCTTTTCATTCTTCTGGGTCTTGACAAAATCTATGGTCTCGGCTTCGTTAACCCTGCCTTTACTTTGACTCGACAGATTGAACTGCTGGGTCTGTGTTCTTTTCCCCTGACTTTGTTTTACTTAATTCTTGTACTTGATTAAGATGGATATTGTTGACCTGAATAATGAAGTTTTCTATTGCTTGTTTTGCCTTATTTTGACGTTGACTTTCATCTTCAATATCATAGCAACGATAACTTTCAGTCACTCCCAATACAAATTTCTCTTGTTCAGCTTCTAATAATTCAACGGTAGTGTTAGCAGCAACCGAATTTTCTTGAAAAGGAAACGAGGTAACTATACTAGCGACTATCGAGGCAACAGCTGGAAAGATAACGGGAAGCCACTTGAACCACGAAATACCAACATCCAATTTGTCTACCAAGACTAAAATTGGTGTAATCCCTGAGAAAACAACAGTTGCCAATTGCAAAGTATAGTAAAGACTTCTGGAAGTTCCTCGAATTTTTTTATAATCGTCAATCAATTCCTGGGAATACTGTAAAGCCTTTTCTCTAGCTGGAGTTAGTGGATTGCTTTCTAAAAAATTATTATTAGCCGATAGATAATTATAGAGTTCGGCTTTCTTGGTCAGATCGGACTGACTAGAAGTTTTTAACAATTGTTGATTTACTAGAAAAAGAAAAAGCCAAATAGATACAAATGCAGCTGCATAAACTTTAACGACTTGAATGTCTGGAAAAATGCTGATAATCACAAGTGCACAGACAAAAGCTGCTAAAAATAAATACTCAACTATCTTCGAGGTTAACCACATACTTGTACTTGATGAATTGGAAAAATTTTCAACGTAATTGGAATTTTCAGTTGGGTTTGTCTTTTCAGAATCAGTCATTGTCTGCTAGATAATATTGGCTGGTAGTTAATCTTGAGATACTTCATGACTTTTCAAATTCTAAAGCATAATGTTCATTTTAACGATAGATCCCCGTATTATGTACTTTTAATGTTTACTTCAATATCAAAACTCCCAATTTACAGAACCACTGCACTGGTACTAAATTTATGTGCCTTTATTGCGTTGCACTTTTCTCTGGTGAACGAGATAAAAGTGCATCTGGAGACGCTTCACCTGCGGTCAGAAGAAAGCATCTTGCATCTCAGTAAACATACTTTTAAAACTACCCCTGCATACGGCATGTATTATAACATGCATAATTTGGGAAGTTTGAACAATAGCCGATTCGTAAGAAGTTTAGGTTTTTTAGGTTTAGTCAAGACCCAGGAGAAGGCTCGCGTATTCTTCTCTTAAACTTGTTAGAGTGGATCTTTTGGCTCAAAGAAATGCCGACCAAAAAACCGACAAACCCTGAGAAAGTCTAAAATTACAACTCAATAGACAAAGGTTTGTCAGTATTCAGCCAAGGCTAATTTTGGGAAAATTCTGGCGATCTTACACCGGCGTTCATAAAATATGTGTATTGGTAATTGGGAAAAAGGTAATCGGTAATTGGACAAAACTATTATCCATTCTGCATTCTCCATTACCCATTCCCCATTACCAACTTTATATAATTCTTGAAAAGACTGGAAACACTAACTAACACTGATTTATCAGCCTGGATGCAACAAGCAAAAACCCAAGTTTATCAAGGACAAGTTGCTAACCGCATCCCTAAATTGGCTGTTGTCAATCCTCATTGCTTTGCAGTTCACATCTGTTGTAAATCAGGACAAGCTTACAGTATAGGGGATACAAATTGTATTTTTCCGCTGATGAGCGCGATTAAGCCGTTTTCGCTGTTATATTTACTAGAACATCTGGGATTGGAAACAGTTTTTCAGTGGGTTGGGGTTCAGCCATCCGATGCTCCGTTCAATTCTCTCACGCAACTGGTTAGCGATCGCTCCTTCCCACGCAACCCGATGATTAACAGTGGTGCAATTACCCTTGCTGATAAATTACCAGGAAAAAATCCAAGCGATCGCACACAAAAATTTTGTCAATGGTTGAACCAATTAGCCGGATGTAACTTAAAGCTGGATGAAGCGATGCTAGCTTCAGTCCGTTTGGTTAATTCTCAAACCAATCAAGCGATCGCTCTACATCTTGCTTTATCTGGATATATAGATGATGTGAAAACAGCTATAGACACTTACGAGCAAATTTGCTGTCTTTCTGGGCAAGTTGAAGACTTAGCCTGTCTGGGAAAAACATTATGTTTCACGGAAATAATATTACCACAAAATAGGCGCTGTGTCAATGCCTTGATGTTAACTTGTGGATTATATGAAGCATCTGCCGAATATAGCATCCGGATAGGATTACCGATGAAATCAGGAATTAGCGGCGCACTTTTAACGATAGTACCAACATTGGGAGCGATCGCTACCTACAGTCCCGCCTTAGATAGCGTCGGTAATTCTGTAGCCGGACTTGCCTTTATTGAAGCATTATCTGAAAATTTAGACTTAAGTCTACTGTAGTAAGCGCAGAGAGCGCTAAAGCCCTTACTACAACAAAAGATTATACCTACCTATCTTCCGGCTGATTTAGCGGCAAATTTGGAGATGGAGAAGCATCGGGAAACTGACGCGGATTCAAATATCGTTTTAATCCCAGTTCTTCCGAATCCGGAGCGATTTTTTCCGGTAAAGTCGTTGATTTCGGCGTTGTTTCCTCTAATTTCGGTTCTGGTTTTGGATCGATAATCTCTGGTAGTGTCGGAGACACACCCTCAGATGGTGAAGCATTGGGAAACTTCCCACCATTGAAAAAGTCGCCTGATTTTGGTTTTGTTGATTCCGGGGATTGTTCAGGTATCCTTGATTCGGGGGTTTTTGTTTCCTCTAATTCTTGTTCTTTTGAAGGATTGGGAAACTGACGACGATTCAAAAAGCCCCCTGATTTTGGTTTTGCAAGTTGCGGTGATTGTTCTGGTATCGTTGGTTCCGATGTTGGTGTTTCCTCTAGTTGAGGTTCAATTAATTCTGGTATTGGCGTTTCTTCTAATTTCGGTTGTGGTTTTGGAGACTCGATAATCTCTGGTAGTGTCGGAGACACACTCTCAGAAGGTGTCACACTTGGTTGTGGAGTGGGAATATTAGGTGTCGGACGGTTGATAAAGCCGTCTGATTTTGGTTTTGCAAGTTGCGGGGATTGTTCGGGTATCGTTGGTTCCGATGTTGGTGTTTCCTTTGGTTGAGGTTCGATTTGTTTTGGCTGGCTTGATTTAGGAGATTCAGTTTCAGTAACAGGTTGTTCTTCTACCTTAGTTTCCGGTGTTTTTTCAACTGTTGGTGCGCTCCTTGCTTCAGGCGTTGTCGGCTTGGCTGTATAATTTGGGTCTACAATTGAGCGAACTTGCTCTGCTGACAGTTCGCCTCTGACAATTTTAGAAAGAGTGTCTTTACCCTTCGGTTCGTAGGTAATCAGCCTGATTGTGGTGTTGAAGACATTTTTCACAACATTTCCCTTATCATCGAGAAATTCAAGCTTTACCCAGTTTTTACCAGGTTTAAAGCCTTTGAGATAAATAGCCTGCCAGCGATCGAGAACAAAGCTTTCACCATTAATTGTGCAACGAATGCGCCAATCAGCAATTTCATTGTTCGGATTGGATGAAGCAACCAGGTGCAAAGGCGCGTTAGTTAAATAAAAGTCTAGTAGAATTGGTTCTGCCCCGTAGCTGCCTTTGGGACGACTGTAGGTTAGCAGCGGTAGTGCAGGATCGGGGTTGTTCTCCTCGGTTTTTGTGAAAATGTGAAATGTTGTTTGGGCATAAGCACCTTCATTTTTAAAGTTTTCATCCCAAGGACGAGAAGCAAAGACGCGCAGAGTATGCGTACCTGGGGATAAGTCTGGTAAAACCAGCGGTTGATTCAGGTCGTAAACAGATATGTCTTGTTGATTATCAAGAATTACATTTAAGTGCGATCCTAGATTTAACTTTGGGTCTTTAAATATTGGTAAATCCTTAACTTGCAAGCGGACTGTAACTTTGTCATCTTGCACAACTTCATCAGCTAAGGGAGTAAGTATTGTTACCTGCGGTTGATAAACATCTAACGCCGAACGCAGTTCTTGAATCACTGCTGGTGGCGAAACTTCAGAGAATTGCCGAGAAATCGGTTGCGGCTTTTCTTTGTATCCACTGGATACTTCTTGACTTACGGCTTTCTCCCCACAACTGGTAATGCTCAATACCAGTAAAAAAATTATTAGACCCTTGAGGATAGCGATCCTAGGTTGGATTTTCGCTATTGCTGTTGTCCGCCACTTCATGAGTTCCACCTAGTTTTAGTTGTCAACAACTGATTTTGGCGCAAACGATGCATTCTGAACCATAGCCCAAAAGGTGAAATTTTCTGCAAATCTGATTTTATTTGGCTGCATATCAGTTATTTCTCATAAATAGTCGTATTTTTTACAAATATTTATTAATAGCGATTTCCACAGAATATGCTAGTTGCCCTCATGTAAAAGACCAATAGATAGAAGTGAAAGGCGAACAGAGTGAAAATGCTTACTGCGTCCGGTTAAGGGATAAATTTTGCGAATTGTTATAGTTTGTAAATTAAATTAATAATATATTGACTTTTGGACAAGTTGTTTGGTGTGAAAAAGCAGATTAGACAATTAAGCCAGGGATTTTTAATTATTGTTAACTTGTGTTCAACAATGTGGGAGATAAGACTTTATAATTCAACAGAAAGCAATCTCCACTCTTTGTCGTCGCTGCTCTGGGATATATCTGGATCAGCGGACTAAGCACAACTTAGCCAAAAAGACAACTAGTGGTTTAAATGATTCCTCACATCCTTGTTAAGAGAGGAGGGTCTAAATGACGATAAGTCCTCCAGAGCGAGAGGAGAAAAAGGCAAGAGTAATAGTCGATAAAGACCCAGTTCCTACCTCCTTTGAAAGGTGGGCGACCCCAGGTCATTTCGACAGAACCCTTGCTAAAGGTCCAAAAACCACCACCTGGATTTGGAACCTGCACGCACTCGCCCACGACTTTGATACACATACCAGTGATTTAGAAGACATATCCCGCAAAATATTTGCAGCGCACTTCGGGCACCTATCCGTAGTGTTCATCTGGTTGAGCGGGATGATATTCCACGGCGCGAAGTTCTCGAACTACGAAGCCTGGTTAAGCGACCCCTTGAACATTAAGCCAAGTGCTCAGGTCGTTTGGCCCATTGTGGGACAAGATATTTTGAATGGTGATGTCGGTGGTGGCTTCCACGGTATTCAAATCACCTCAGGCTTGTTTCAAATCTGGCGTGGCTGGGGTATTACAAACTCATTCCAGTTGTACGTCACAGCGATCGGCGGCTTAGTGATGGCAGCGTTAATGCTGTTTGCTGGCTGGTTCCACTACCATAAGCGCGCTCCCAAACTGGAATGGTTCCAGAATGTAGAGTCGATGCTGAATCACCACTTAGCAGTATTGCTGGGTTGCGGTTCTTTGGGATGGGCAGGTCACATCATCCACATATCAGCACCGATTAATAAGCTTTTGGATGCAGGTGTGTCAATAAAAGACGTACCTTTGCCCCACGAGTTCATCCTGAACAAAGACTTATTGATCGAGTTGTTTCCCGGCTTTGCCAACGGTTTAACGCCATTTTGGACATTGAACTGGGGTCAGTATGCTGACTTTTTGACCTTCAAAGGCGGTCTGAACCCAGTAACTGGCGGCTTGTGGATGACTGATATTGCTCATCACCATTTAGCGATCGCTGTTCTGTTCATCATTGCTGGTCACATGTACCGCACCAACTGGGGTATCGGTCACAGCATCAAAGAGATCCTCGAAAACCACAAAGGTCCCTTCACAGGTGATGGTCACAGAGGTCTCTACGAAAACATGACCACATCGTGGCACGCTCAGTTAGGAACAAACCTCGCAATGCTGGGTTCCCTAACGATCATCGTGGCACACCACATGTACGCGATGCCTCCGTATCCGTACTTGGCAACCGACTACGCGACACAGTTGTGTATCTTCACCCACCACATGTGGATTGGAGCCTTCTGTATTGTAGGCGGTGCGGCTCACGCCACCATCTTCATGGTGCGGGATTACGATCCTGTAGTGAACCGAAACAACGTTTTGGATCGGGTGCTTCGTCACCGAGATGCAATCATCTCTCACCTAAACTGGGTTTGTATCTTCCTCGGCTTCCACAGCTTTGGATTGTACGTTCACAACGACACGATGCGTGCCTTGGGTCGTCCCCAAGACATGTTTTCAGATACAGCAATTCAATTGCAGCCAGTATTTGCTCAGTGGGTACAAAACATACACACATTAGCACCTGGCGGTACTGCTCCCAATGCTCTAGAACCTGTTAGCTATGCTTTCGGTGGCGGAATTTTGGCTGTAGGCGGTAAAGTGGCAATGATGCCGATCGCGCTGGGTACGGCGGATTTCATGATCCACCACATTCACGCGTTCCAAATTCATGTCACAGTCCTGATTCTGTTAAAAGGATTTCTGTTTGCTCGCGGTTCTCGTCTGGTTCCAGACAAAGCAAACCTCGGCTTCCGCTTTCCTTGCGATGGTCCAGGTCGTGGTGGTACTTGTCAGGTATCCGGTTGGGATCACGTATTCCTCGGTTTATTCTGGATGTACAACACCATTTCCATCGTAATTTTCCACTTTAGTTGGAAAATGCAATCAGATGTGTGGGGGACAGTAGACAGCGATGGAATTGTGTCTCACATCACTGGTGGTAACTTCGCCCAAAGTGCCATCACAATCAACGGCTGGTTGCGTGACTTCTTATGGGCACAATCTGTACAAGTGATCAACTCCTACGGCAGTGAGCTGTCAGCTTATGGTCTACTTTTCTTAGGCGGTCACTTTATTTGGGCATTCAGTTTAATGTTCCTGTTCAGCGGTCGCGGCTACTGGCAAGAACTGATTGAGTCCATCGTTTGGGCGCATAATAAATTGAAAGTAGCACCATCAATTCAGCCTCGCGCTTTGAGTATTATTCAAGGTCGTGCTGTTGGGGTGGCTCACTATCTCTTAGGAGGAATTGTTACCACCTGGGCATTCTTCCACGCACACATACTTTCAATAGGGTAGCAAGTAAGAGTTAAGAGTTAAGAGTTAAGAGTTAAGAATAACTTTTAACTTCTAACTCTGCTCCTCCTAACTACTACTCCTAACTCCAGTAGCTGATGGCTAAAGGTCAGAGGATTTATCACACCTATGGCAACAAAATTTCCAAAATTTAGCCAGGATCTCGCACAAGACCCGACTACACGTCGGATCTGGTATGCGATGGCTATGGGAAATGATTTTGAAAGCCACGATGGCATGACAGAAGAAAATCTTTACCAAAAGATTTTTGCTACGCACTTCGGTCATTTGGCAATCATTTTCCTATGGGCTTCGAGCCTTTTATTTCACGTAGCTTGGCAAGGTAATTTTGAACAGTGGATTACAGATCCCCTTCATATCCGCCCGATCGCTCATGCGATTTGGGACCCACACTTTGGTAAACCAGCGATCGAAGCTTTTACTCAAGGTGGTGCCAGCAATCCAGTTAACATAGCTTACTCTGGTGTTTACCACTGGTGGTACACCATTGGGATGCGGACGAACAATGACCTATATATCGGTTCAGTGTTCCTCCTGCTATTGTCAGCAGTATTTCTGTTTGCAGGTTGGTTGCACTTGCAGCCCAAGTTCCGTCCCAGCCTCTCTTGGTTTAAGAGTGCTGAACCTCGCCTAAACCACCACTTAGCTGGTTTGTTTGGTGTTAGTTCCTTGGCTTGGACAGGTCACTTGGTTCACGTTGCGATCCCCGAATCTCGCGGACAGCATGTAGGTTGGGATAACTTTTTATCCACCCTGCCTCACCCAGAAGGTTTAACACCCTTCTTTACAGGAAACTGGGGTGCTTATGCTGCTAACCCCGACACTGCACAGCATTTGTTTGGTACATCTACTGGCTCAGGGACTGCGATTTTGACTTTCTTGGGTGGTTTCCATCCTCAGACTGAATCGCTGTGGTTGACCGATATGGCTCATCACCACTTAGCGATCGCTGTCATCTTCATCATCGCCGGTCACATGTACCGCACAAACTTCGGTATTGGTCACAGCATCAAAGAAATGCTAAACGCCAAAAACTTCTTTGGCGCTAAAACCGAAGGTCAGTTCAACCTACCTCACCAAGGGTTGTACGACACCATCAACAACTCGCTGCACTTCCAATTATCTTTGGCTTTGGCAGCGTTGGGAACCATCACCTCCTTGGTGGCGCAGCACATGTACGCCATGCCTCCTTATGCGTTTATCGCTAGGGATTACACAACACAGGCAGCGCTGTACACCCATCACCAATACATTGCTGTATTCTTGATGACAGGTGCTTTTGCTCACGCCGCAATCTTCTGGGTACGTGATTACGACCCTGAACAAAACAAAGGCAACGTACTAGACCGCGTGCTGAAGCACAAAGAAGCGATTATCTCCCACTTGAGTTGGGTATCTCTCTTCCTAGGCTTCCACACCTTAAGCTTGTACGTACACAACGACGTAGTTGTAGCTTTTGGAACTCCTGAGAAACAAATCTTGATTGAACCGGTGTTTGCCCAGTTCATCCAAGCTTCTCAGGGGAAAGTGCTTTACGGCTTAAACACCTTGTTGTCTAACCCTGATAGCATTGCTTCCACAGCAGGTGCTGCTTGGTTACCCGGATGGTTGGATGCTATCAACAACAGCACTAACTCTCTGTTCTTAACAATCGGTCCTGGTGACTTCTTAGTACACCACGCCTTTGCGCTGGCTATCCACACCACTGTTTTGATTTTGGTCAAAGGTGCTTTGGATGCCCGTGGTTCTAAGCTGATGCCCGATAAAAAGGACTTCGGCTATGCCTTCCCTTGCGACGGTCCAGGTCGTGGCGGTACTTGCGATATCTCTGGTTGGGATTCCTTCTACCTCGCTTTGTTCTGGTCGTTGAACACCGTTGGTTGGGTGACGTTCTATTGGCACTGGAAACATCTAGGTATCTGGCAGGGCAACGTCGCTCAGTTTAATGAGTCTTCTACGTATATCATGGGATGGTTCCGCGATTACCTCTGGGCTAACTCCGCTCAGTTGATTAACGGATACAACCCCTACGGGATGAATAACCTGTCTGTCTGGGCTTGGATGTTCCTCTTCGGACATTTAGTTTGGGCTACTGGTTTCATGTTCCTCATCTCGTGGAGAGGTTACTGGCAAGAGTTAATTGAAACTTTGGTTTGGGCACACGAGCGCACTCCTTTAGCGAACCTAGTTCGCTGGAAAGACAAGCCCGTTGCTATGTCCATCGTTCAAGGTCGTGTGGTTGGTCTAGCTCACTTCACAGTTGGCTACGTCCTAACCTATGCAGCCTTCCTCATTGCCTCTACTGCTGGTAAGTTTGGTTAATTCAGCTTTCATCAGTAGTGTTGTAGGTAGATAATTGAAATCCCCTGCCAGATGGTGGGGGATTTTTTTGTCTCATTCTGACCGGAAAACGAGACGCAAGCCCCTGGCTTCAGACATGGGGATAAGTCGGAGGCGACTTTAGTCGCTTTCCAAATTCTTCTATTAATTCGCTAGCACTCAAACCTCTTCTTTGTGCTTCCAGTTTAATATTTTCCCAAGCCGTAGGTGTTAGTACTACGGTTCTTTTTGCTTTAATTTCATCATGCAATATTGGTATATTTTTTAATCTTTTTTGTCCTTTTTTAATTGTCATTTTTAGATATGCAGTGTATACTGAATATAGTATAGACATAAAAGGAGGTGAAGCAAGAGTGTTGGTACTAGAATATAAAGCAGTTGTCAAAAAAGCCCAATTATCAGCAATAAACGAAGCTATTCGTACAAGTCAGTTTGTGCGGAATAAAGTGCTTAGATACTGGATGGATAATCGCGGTGTCGGGAAAAAAGAACTGTACCAGTACAACACTCAATTACGTTCAGAATTTAAGTTTGTCAATGATTTAAATAGCCATGCCTGCCAAGCATCTGTTGAAAATGTAGAACGTGCTATCAACAGATTCTTTGCTAACTGCAAAACTCAAAAACCGGGTAAGAAAGGTTATCCACGGTTTAAAAAACATAGCCGCTCAGTTGAGTATAAAGTTTCAGGCTGGAAGTTACACCCCAGTAGACGCCGCATCACTTTCACGGATAAGAAAGGTATTGGCGAACTCAAATTATTGGGTAAATGGGATATGCATCAATATCCTGTTGAACTAATTAAACGAGTTCGGATTGTGCGTAGAGCCGATGGATGCTATGTGCAATTTTGCTTAAAGATTGATAACAAACAGGATGCACCATTAACTACATCTGAAATCGGTATTGATGTCGGACTAGAATATTTCTATTCTGATAGCAACGGCAAACATGAAGAAAACCCGCAGTATCTTCGTAAATCTGAAAAAGATATTAAACGGGTTCAGCGTAACATTTACAAGAAGAAAAAAGGGTCATCTGGTAGAATCCGTGCGCGTGGTATTTATGCTCGGAAACATTTAAAAATAACACGACAAAGGGAAGAACATGCGAAGAGACTCGCACGTAACTTATGCCTAGCTAACGCTAAGGTGGTCGTGGAAGATTTGAATATTTCCGGCTTGGTGAGAAACCACAAGCTAGCCAAAAGCATTAGTGATGCTTCTTGGTATAACTTCCGCCAGTGGCTCGAATACTTTGGTCAGAAGTTGGGGAGAGAAATTATTGCAGTTCCTCCCCACTTCACTAGTCAGGAATGTAGTAATTGTGGTGCTAGAGTTCAAAAAGCGTTAAGCACCCGTACTCATTCCTGTCCACACTGCGGACACACTGAACAACGTGATGTGAATGCAGCCAAAGTAATTTTAAGTCGGGCTTTCCGCTAGGGGAGGGCATCCCCAAAGTAACGCTAGTGGAGTTGTAGCCTCTACTTTTGTTGGTCGCAAGACCTGCAAGAGCAAGCAATGACCATGAAACTAGAATCCCCGCCATTTATGGCTGGGGAGTGTCAACCATCCGTATTTGGATACAAATTCATACTGGGGAGAGATGAAACTTCGAGATATCTTCACAAATATGAGGCAATTTTTTTAATTTCTATATACAACATGAGGAAATTAACCTATAAACTTGAGAAAAATCAGTGTTTATATAAGGGTGCATCATTTGACAATTACCGTTCAGATGGGTGGCATCGAAAAATCAGGTTTTAATGCGTGAAACCCATATTTGGTATTTCCTGTCAATGCGTAAGTCCTAAGTATTTCTAAATCTGATTTATCTTAACCTTATAGTTATCAAAAGTATGTATCATCGAATACTAACTGTTTGACAAAAAGTATCCCAATTGTTAACGACGCTATAGGTCGCTAGAAAAAATCAAAGGAAATTAAATCGATGTTAATTGATAGCCGTAACTTACCAGCAGATGAAGTTATTGATACAGAAGTTTGTATTGTTGGTGCTGGACCTGCGGGGATTACACTGGCGCGAGAATTGATTGGGCAAGACTTTCGAGTATGCTTACTAGAAAGTGGCGATCTCGAATTTAATCAAGAGACGCAATCTCTTAGTGAAGGTGAAACTGTTGGCGATCCTTTTCCAAACTTACAAGATATGCGTCATCGTCAGTTTGGTGGACATGCTAACGTCTGGAATATTGAAATTAATAATCAGCAACTTGGTCTGAGGCATATGCCGTTGGACGAGATAGACTTTGAAAAACGCGATTGCGTGCCATACAGTGGCTGGGCTTTTAGTAAATCTCACCTGAATCCTTTCTACGAGCGTGCTCATGCGGTTTGCAAACTCGGTTCCTTTGATTATGAGGCGTCAGCTTGGGAAGATGCGAAATCTCCTCAGCTACCCTTCATCGGCGATCGCGTGACTACCGAGATGTTTCAGTTCGGACCTCGCGATATCTTCACCAACGAATATCGAAAAGAAATCAGCCAATCTCCGAATATCACTACTTATCTAAATGCCAACGTCGTAGAAATTGAGACTGACGAAACAGCTAAAAATGTAAAGAGTGTACGTTTAGCTTGTCTGCAAGGTAATAAATTTTCCGTAGTCGCCAAAATATTTATATTAGCCACAAATGGCATAGAAAACGCACGTTTGTTACTGCTATCCAACCAAACTCAAAAGACAGGATTAGCCAATCAAAACGATGTCGTCGGCAGATTCTTTATGGATCATCCCCTTATCCGCAGCGGTATGCTTTATCCCTCTAGTCGAAAAATCTTCAATTCGACAGCTTTATATGACTTACGCCGGGTGAATAATGTACCAGTTATGGGAAAACTTCATTTGAGTGAGGAAGTAATCCGCCGTGAGCAATTGCTCAATATGAGTTTTATGCTCTTCCCCAGAGATCATAAGTATAGATCGTCGGCAAATGCTTCTGCGAAAACTTTGGTCTCTTCAATTCGGCAGAAAAAGGTTCCCAAAAATGTTTTTCAACATTTGGGTAATGTAATAATGAATGTTGATGATCTTGTGGTCGATTGGTACAAGTATCATCTAAAAAAGCAATATTTATTTCCTGATTTGAGTCATGGTGGATGGTCCGATCGCAAAGGTAACGAACACAAATATGTAAAGTTTGAACTCGTAAGCCAAACCGAACAAGTCCCAAATCCCGATAATCGAGTGACACTTAGTACTAAAGTTGACAAGCTTGGTTGTCCTCAAGCAAAGTTAATTTACCGGTGGAGCGAAACAGACATTTCCAGCATCAAGCGATCGCAAGCAATCTTGGCAGAAGAAATTGCTCGTTCAGGACTAGGTGAATTGCAGATTGAACGCGATGGAGAGCTTCCTGACGTTATGTCTTTTAGTACTCACCATAATATGGGAACAACGCGGATGCATATTGATCCCAAACAAGGGGTTGTCGATGCAAATTGTCAAGTTCACGGCATATCGAATTTATTCATCGCGGGTACCTCTGTTTTCACAACAGGAGGCTACGCTAATCCCACCCTCACTGTTATCGCTTTGGCAATCCGGCTGGCAGATCGTGTGAAAACCCAGTTTGCTGCTCACTCAGAGAATGTTACAACCAACGTACTTCAGGCAGCTGCTGTAACTAACAAGTAGTTGTTTGCGATCGCCAAAATTAACAGCGCAAACGCTATTACCCGCATTTGCGCTTTTGGCGTGTCCGAATTTAAATTCAAACGCGATAAAATAAAAATACTAATCCGGATGATAGATGAAATCAATCCAGCGATAACATACATTTATGGCAAAAAGGTTTATCTTATTTATAAAATAATAATTATTAATGGTAAATTATAATGCGTGTGAACGATTGAATAGTGAACATCATAGTAATTTGAAATAAATTGAAATGATTATCTATAAATTTCTTTTGAGCTTGCGCTGTTTACTGGCTCACGTTCAAAATGCGAATCAGCGTCAAGATAAGTATTACAACTCACAAATTCTGCCTTCTGAAGAAAGCCGATTGCTCCATAGGCTTAACTGCATTAGTCTCAACGAAAATGAGTCGAAGTGTTTGAACGCTCATCTAACAACAATCTTAGAGGAGCGCAATCAGGATAAAACTTCTGCGATCGCCTCAGATTGCATGGTACTTGAAATGAGTCAAGAAGAACTCCAGAATTTTTCCAACTACTTAGGAGAAAATAGTACCTGCCAGTTCCGAGCCATAGTTCAGTCTGACAACAACCAGACTCAAGCAAAAAAACTCAGAATTATTGGTAATCATGGTCTGCGTTTATTTAATGTGATAGTCAAAAGTCACAATAACAAGGAACCAGATCAAGAATACATCTCCTCATATGACAATCCTCTTGATACTGCCCTGAACGAAGTTGACAAGACTGCCCAGATGAACTATAAGCGTCTCCAAAGTGCCAAGGACGTGCCTATTGATTTGGTTGTTGGAAACCTGCTGCGTGCGCTGCTTGAAACCATCCGCCAATTAATGAGTGTAGACACTGTTACAGTTCTCTTGCCAACAGAAAATGGGCAGCAATTAGCTGTGTGTGCCACCATTGGACTAGAAGAAGAAATTTTAGAAGGTATCAGAATTCCCGTTAATTCTGGTTTTGCAGGTCAGATCGCTGCTAGCGGCAAGCATATGATTGTAGACGACTTATCAAAGATAGAAGTAGTAAGTCCAATTCTGCGTAACAAAGGAATCCGATCAATGCTTGGTGTTCCGCTACTGCTTAAAGACCAAGTGAACGGTGTCTTCCATGTTGGCACTTTACGTTCTCGGCAATTCAACAAGGACGAGGTAGAGCAACTACAACTTATCGCTAACCGTATTGGATTGGCGATTCAACCCCTATTAAAATATTGGAAAATTACAAGTTCAAATCAAGCTCAACTTGGTCATGTTTCCAATAGACACGCTCTTGTGAGAAGAGAACAGCCTGTTAGGATACGTGTGAAACAAAAGACAATATTAATAAAAGTAACGCAATCACTAAAAAGCTTAATTTATATAAATTTCACGCAACGACATATTTATTGGCGCAGAGTATAGTTTTGTAGTTGAATAATATATCCTCTTAGCGCCAATCGTTCAAAACAAAAACATCGGGACGAGCGAAACCAGCCTCATTTGGTTTATGCATTGCAATTCCCGTTATCTGTGTGCGAAACCCACGAGCAATCATTTGCCCATAAGCGTCGTGATGACTGGTATTTACCCCAGCAAGCAAACCTGACATTCCAGCTTTTGCAGTTAACATTTCACATAAATTCAGTAATAGAGGTTTCCATTTGGGGACTGGGGAAAGAGAGATTTTTCAAGCTTTCTGGAGCAAATATCAGTATTATTACTTATTTGTAATTTAGACAAACAATAAAAATTACGTATTTTCCTCGTTTTGAATATAACTAATATTGTTGTTGAATTAAAAGCGACTATTTCTTTTGATGGGTGTAGTTTCCGAAAACTGGGTGTAGTTATGATTAAACAGTCGAAAGTCGATTTTAGTAAACAACAAGAAAATTTTCTTGTTGTAGCGAAAGATGATAGTGATAAAAGTTACTTTATCATCCGAGCTGGAGAAGAAACAACAGATGGCTTTTTCTGGTGTAAAGCTAATAGACCATTGAAGCTAAGAGAAGTGGTTAATGGTTACTTGGATTTAGATGCGTATTCCCATGTTAATAAAATGCCCCAGCTAATAATTCAATAAATAATTCTTAGGTGCAATTATTAGACTCGTCATCACCATATTACCATTTCACACGCATCTAGCAGCCAAAGCAACTTGTTGGCTGCTATTTTTATCCAAAGATGAAAGCGATCGCCTAAAAGTCAAAAAGACTCGTCTAACTTCACCATTTTGCAAACAAATATAAATAAATAATTAATAATTGCAATGAAAATATACATTTTCGCCATTTCATACCTTAGCTAGAAGCGGTGAACTTTCACTTTCATTTATGATATAGAAATCAAACAAATACCTGAGGAACCGTACCAATGAAGTATCAACTATGAAAGGTAAAGGATAAAGTCTGAAAACAATAAATGAAAAACTATGAAAGATAAATCATCTGTAAGGTCTTAACTTTATCCTTCTCCTCCACTCCTAGACTATGCGAACACACTTCATCCTTCAGTTGACCTAGCTAGGTTCAGGAATTCGCCATGCATGAACTATTTGAAGCTGTTTTAAACAGTGATGAGAAAACTGCTTTACGTCAGTTAATCTTTGCATTGAGTGTCTCAGGAAAGCGATACTTCTTGAGAAATGAAATTCTTTCAGCGTTTGCAGACTACTGTCAAGACTCGCAAAAAGCTGCGTATTTTTACCATTCTTCGTCTTTGGGCAAGTTAATTCACTACACCCATGAAATAATTATCGAAGAAGAAAATACTTGGTTTCTTGTCCGACCGAAAATCGCTAGCCAAGAAATTTGGCGACTTGAGGCAAACATGACTTTGGAGTCTCAAGAGCCAAAAGCATTGTTAGATGTGCGCGATCGCTTGGTTAACCGTTACCAACCAAACATCCTAGAAATAGACACCCATCCCTTTTATGAAGGTTCACCAAATGTCAGCGACCCGAGAAACATTGGTCAAGGTCTAACATTCCTCAACCGTTATTTATGCAATCAAGTATTAACCGATCGCCAGTACTGGTTAGATGTATTGTATGATGTTTTACAAAAACGGGAATATGACGGCATCCCGTTGTTAATTAACGATCGCATTCATTCGGGTTCAGAATTATCTCAACAACTATCATCAGCAATTAAATTAGTTAGCGATCGCCAACCTGACGAATCATACGACAAATTTCACCTAGACTTTCAACAAATCGGCTTTGAACCAGGTTGGGGAAACACCGCTTCTCGCGTCAAAGAAACCCTCGAACTCCTCGAACGACTCTTTGAAAACCCAGAACCACCCATCCTCGAAGCCTTTGTTTCCCGCATTCCCGCAATTTTTCGCGTCGTCCTCGTTTCTATACACGGATGGGTTGGTCAAGAAGACGTTTTAGGAAGACCAGAGACAATGGGTCAAGTCGTCTACGTCTTAGAACAAGCTCGCAGCTTAGAAAATAAACTGCAAGCAGAAATTCAACTTGCCGGACTCGACCTGTTAAACATTAAACCCCAAGTTATTATTCTCACCCGGCTTATTCCCAACTGCCAAGGAACCCAGTGCGGCTTGCGCGTAGAAAAACTTTTAGGAGCAGAAAACGGCTGGATTTTGCGCGTTCCTTTCGGTGAATTTAATCCCGAAGTTACTCAAAACTGGATTTCTAAATATGAAATTTGGCCCTATTTAGAAACATTTGCCAATGATGCAGAAAAAGAACTCTTAGCTCAATTCAAAGGAACCCCTAATCTAATTATTGGCAACTACAGTGACGGCAACTTAGTAGCCTTCCTTCTCGCTCGTCGTCTTAAAGCCACCCATTGTCACATTGCCCACTCCTTAGAAAAGCCCAAACACTTATTTAGCAATCTTTATTGGCAAGACTTAGAAAAACAATATCATTTTTCCGCGCAATATACTGCTGATATCATTAGCATGAATGCAGCGGATTTTATCGTCACCTCGTCCTACCAAGAAATTGTCGGCACACCCGACACTATAGGACAGTATGAGTCCTACAAGTGCTTTACCATGCCCGAACTGTATCATGTGGTGAATGGAATTGATTTGTTTAGTCCCAAATTCAACATGGTTGCACCCGGAGTAAACGAGAACATATTCTTTCCCTATAGCCAAGTTGAAGACCGAGATCAAAGCGCGATTACACGAGTTAAGCAGCTATTGTTTGACCGTGAAGACCCGCAAATATTTGGTAATTTAGATGACCCCAACAAACGAGTAATTCTTGCAGTTGCTCCGATGACAGGAGTGAAAAATCTCACCGGTTTGGCAGAATGTTTTGGCAAAAGCCAGGAATTACAAGCGCATTGTAACTTAATTATCCTTACCAGCAACCTACATGCAGATGATGCCACCAATCCGGCAGAAGCGGCAGAAATTGAAAAACTCCAAAATATAATTAAACAGTATAATTTAAATGGGAAAATCCGCTTGTTGGGGATGCGCCTTAAAAGCGTTGACCTAGCTGAAGCTTATAGAGCGATCGCCGAGCGTCAAGGGATTTTTGTCCACTTTGCTCACTTTGAAGCCTTCGGACTCACAATTCTCGAAGCGATGATTTCTGGCTTACCAACATTCGCAACTCAATTTGGCGGAGCCGCAGAAATTGTTGGCGATCGCGACAATGAATTTCAGATCAATCCTACCGACTTAGAAGGAACAGCAGCGCAAATCTTGAACTTTATTGACCAATGCGAAACGAATCCCGAACATTGGCATAAAATCTCTGAATGGGTCATCGAACGAGTTCGTAACAACTACAACTGGAATTTACACAGCAATCAGTTGTTATTGTTAGCTAAAATATATACATTCTGGAACTTTGTATCCCGTGAAAATCGTGAAGCTCTACTTCGCTACATGGAAACTCTATTCCATTTAGTTTATAAGCCCAGAGCAGAAGCAATCTTAGACGAACATATGCATCGATAAAGAAATTGAATTGAAAAGGGTACTGGGGATTGGGTACTGGGAAGATTTAGATGAGGATTCAGACCCCATCAAAATGTTCCCAATCCCTAATCCCTAGTCCCCTTCTTAATTTTGAATAGTCCTTCAACCAAGGCAGTTGTAATGGATACAACAGTTCACTCTCCAGATTTTATTTATACAGACTGGACATTAATCGAAACCAAAGTTGATTTTAACAAGTTTCCCCACAGAGAAACAGTTTTCACCATCGGCAACGGTTATTTAGGAACACGGGGCACCTTTGAAGAAGGCTATACCCAAGCATCACCTGCTACATTAATTCACGGTGTTTACGACAGTGTACCAGTAGTCTACACTGAACTTGTGAATTGCCCCGACTGGCTACCATTGATAGTAATTGTTGATGGCGATCGCTTTCGTCTCGATCAAGGAGAAATATTAAGTTACGATCGCCAACTTGACTTGCGTCAAGGACTTATTACCCGTACAATACGTTGGCGCACTCCCAGCGGAAAAACCATAGATTTGAGTTTTCAACGCTTTGCTAGTTATTCTGATCAACATGTCTTAGGGCAACGTTGCCAAATCACCCCAGTCGATTTCGACGGATTAATCGAAATTCAAGCTAGCATTAACGGCTATCCAGAAAATCAAGGCTTCAACCATTGGGAAGCACTCGATCAAGGAAACATTGACAACGGAATTTGGTTATATCGTCGCACCCGCAACTCCCGCATCGAAATCAGTCTCGCAGCACGGATGACACTATCTGGAGCAGATGCGTCTATGCTTGTTACCAGCGCACCGGGTTATCCTACCTTAAATACCAAATTCCAGGCAACAGCACAACAGACAGTCACATTAGAAAAGATAGTCACAGTTTTTACCTCGCGGGATGTAGCCCATCCCATCGCAGCAGCTCAAGAAAAACTTGCTCAATTGCCTTCTTACTCCAAGTTACTTGATGCTCACGAAAAAGCTTGGGATGAAGTTTGGCAACAAAATGACATTGTAATTGAGGGAGATAGTAGAGCGCAATTCGCAGTCCGCTACAATATCTTTCAGATGCTCATCGCCGCTCCCCGATACGACGATAAAGTGAGTATTCCCGCAAAAACACTTTCAGGTTTTGGTTATCGCGGTCATGTATTCTGGGATACAGAGATTTTTCTCTTGCCCTTCTTCACTTACACCCAGCCAAACATCGCCCGAAACTTGCTAACTTATCGCTACCATACCTTAAATGGAGCCAGACGCAAAGCAGCCCATGACGGTTATAAAGGAGCGATGTTCGCTTGGGAAAGTGCCGATACTGGTGACGAAGTTACCCCGCGTTGGGCATTACCTAACGATCCTTACGGTGAAGACGTGCGGATTTGGTGCCGCGATCGCGAAATTCACATCAGTGCAGATATCGCCTACGCCGTGTGGTATTATTGGCAAGCCACAGGTGACGACGAGTGGATGCAAAAATACGGCGCGGAAATTATTTTAGACACCGCCATATTTTGGGGTAGCCGAGTTGAGTACAATACAAAGGATGAAAAATACGAAATTCGCGGGGTAATAGGCGCCGATGAATATCACGAATTCGTCCATAACAACGCTTTTACCAATCGGATGGTGCAATGGCATTTGGAAAAAGCCATTATAGTTCAAGATTGGCTACGTCAAAATAACAGCGATCGCGCTACCGAATTAGAAGAGAAATTAAAATTAACTCCAGGCAGGCGATCGCGTTGGCAAGATATCATTACAAATATCTGGATTCCCTACGACCCAGCAACCAAGTTAATCGAGCAATGCGAAGGATTTTTTCAATTAGAAGACATTAACTTGCAGGAATACGAACCGCGTACTCGTTCTATGCAAGCTATTTTAACCATCGAAGGCGCCAATAAACGGCAAGTCCTCAAACAGCCAGATGTCTTAATGCTCCTTTATTTAATGCGGCAATCACAGGAATTTCCCTACAACCAAGAAAATTTAGAGAAAAACTGGGATTACTACGCACCTCGCACAGACATTACTTATGGTTCATCCCTCGGTCCTGCCATTCACGGAATCTTAGCCTCAGACTTAGGCAAAACAGCCGAAGCCTACGAAAGATTTATGCAAGCAGCAATGGTAGATTTAGAAGATGTGCGCGGCAACGCAGCCGAAGGAATTCACGGTGCCAGTGCTGGTGGGGTTTGGCAAGCCGTAGTTTTCGGCTTTGGTGGTATCCAACTCCACGACAATCAACCCGTAGCCAACCCCCACCTAGGTCCTGGTTGGACACGCTTAAAATTCAAGCTGCAATGGCGTGGAAAATCCCACGAATTCGACTTGCAGCCGATTCGGGGACAAGGGGGACAAGGGGGACAAGG
>CASBQC010000096.1 GCA_949127805.1 Nostocales cyanobacterium PMM_0081 | reverse complement strand
GTAACAAAACTGGCTAAACTTCCAGTAGCTAAAGCCATAACGCGATCGCCGATCTGAAAATTAGCCACATTTTCGCCAACAGCGACGATTTCGCCAGCACATTCAAACCCAAAGGGAATATCATTAGGATTCGTAATGCCGAGTTCTTGCTCATAATACTTTTGAAGCATTCCCAAAGCATTGAGAACATCTCGGAAGTTTAACCCAGCTGCCCGCACTTCAATTTCTACTTCGTCAGGTTTGGGTGGACGGCGTTTTAGGGGAGCTAAGGCTAGATTTTCTAAAATGCCGTAGCTGTCTATTTTCACCCGCACGGGGGTGGTAGCAAGTTGGGGGGTTATTTTTGTTTGAGCGTTAAATTGCTTGAGTCGGGGGACATAGCGGATTCCTTGACGATAGGCAATTTGGTCTTCATAATCATCAGAAAACAACAATTCATCTAGCAGCACTTTCATCGTTAATGCTATTTGTGGCTCTGATGGATCTAAGTCCAAACGCATACATCTGAGTTCGGGATATTCCAGGGAAATGGCTTGACCTAAACCCCATAAAGGAGCCTGTGAGACTTGTAATGGAGCGGAACCAATGGGTCTTGAACCGTGGGTAACTAGCCACAAGCGGGGGGATAGTCTCGCCTCTGATAGAGCTTGAACCAGATGTAAGGCACCACCTACACCCAGGAGTTGCGATCGCTCTAAGGCAACTGTAGAATAGTCTGACATTGGCTCAATCCCCCACAGATGCACCACTCCCTGCCAAGGCAAGGGGTTATCTTTCAGTAGTTGTTGAAACTGTTCAGGATCGGCGGGGTTAATTTGATAGTATCCTTCAATAAAGTCTAGTTCTGCTACTAATTTTTGATAATTAGCATCGGGAACAATCAAGATACAGCGATTTCCTTGCTCAAAAAGACTACGGGCTAAATTCTCACCTATTCCCTGACGATCAGCGAAGATTAACCAATAACCCGATTCACTCTCTTGAGTTCGGGAAATATCATCAGTCGGTTGCCAAACCACTTCATATAAGTGATTTTCTAAATCTGAGCGACGATTAATCTGGGTTTGATTAGCCCGTCGCAGCGATAACCCAGAAACCCAAGCGACTAAATTGCCCTCGTCGTCGAATAGATTGACTTCAACCTTTAAGGTTTCGCTTTCAGGGGTTTTTCCTTCGATCAGTCTGGCATAACTCCACAAATGACGACTCGGCGGATGATAAACCCGTAGCTGGTCTAAAATGACTGGTAAATAAGTTCCCTCTGGTAAAATCTCCCCTAAAATATGCAGACTTGCATCAAGCATTGCGGGATGTAATTGATATTGGTCTGTGTCTTGCCAAACTATTTCCGGGACTCGAATCCGTCCGAGTACGGCTCCATCCCCTTTCCAGAGTTGTTCTACCCCTTGAAAACTCGGTCCAAAGTCGATGTGTTGCGATCGCCGTCCTTGATAAAAGGTTTCCCCAGATATCTGTTCACTACATTGTTCTTGCCAAGCAGTTAACTCAAATTTAGGGGGTTGAGAGTCTGCTTTCTTAGATGGCAAAACTTGACCGAAAGCATGACGTATCCAAGTATTTTTTTGAGTTTTTTCACCAGTGGCACTGAGACTAAAAATCTCGAAAGCATAGATATTTGTACCTTTGGGCTTTAAAACCAATTGTAGGGTGTTGAGTTCTTTTTGCCCTGCTGACAACACCAGAGGCTGTTCAATAAATACCTCTTCTAAGGTGATATTATCGTCTCGAAAAGCCTTTTTTCCGGCAGATAAAGCCATTTCTAAATAGGCGGTTAGGGAAAGGATAACCCGATCAAAAATCCGATGATCAGCCAAATAGGTCAAATTGGACAAATGTTGACTGATTTGGACTGAGAAACGAATTTCTTCAGTTGCGGCTAACTGCAACTGCTCACCGAGTAAAGGATGGTTGTTAGTGGTGATGGATGGGGTGTCACTCTTGACCTTTTTGGGTTCAATCCAATGACGTTGCCGCTCAAAAGGATAGGTGGGCAAATGTTCTCGACGACGGGGATAGTCTTGATCAAATCCTAACCAGTTAACCGGAATACCTTTCAAATAGAGTTGCGCTAAACTGCTTAAGAGTTGCTGCCAGTCAGCTTGGGGCGATCGCGAAGTGCTGCAAGCAGATCGCAAACTCGGCAACCATAACCCCTCACGATCTGGCAAACACTGACGACCCATGCCCAATAAAATAGGTTTGGGTCCAATTTCTAGCCAAATACCTACATTCTGCTGCTGCAAACTCTCCATACCGTCAGCAAATCGGACTGGTTGGTGAATATGACGACACCAATAATCAGCCGTGGCAACTTCTTGAGTTGCTAGTTGACCTGTAATATTGGAAATCAGGGGAATTTGGGGAGGAGAAAAGCTGATTTGTTGGGCAATTCGTTGAAAATCTGCCAGTATCGGCTCCATCAACGGTGAGTGGAAAGCATGGGAAACCGTTAATGGCTTAATTTTAATTCCCTTCGCTTCTAAGTTGTCACAGATAAGCTCAATGACTTCACTTTTGCCGGAAATGACCACACTTTGGGGGGTATTAATCGCAGCTAAGGAAACCGCTTGAATGTAGGGAGCAATGACTGGGCTAATTTCCTCCTCAGAAGCCAATAAAGCCACCATTTTTCCCGATTGGGGCAAAGTTTGCATCAACCTTCCCCTTTCGGCAATGAGTTTTAATCCATCTTCCAGACTAAAAACTCCAGCTACACAAGCGGCTACATATTCCCCTACACTATGACCTATAACAAAATCTGGTTCGATGCCCCACGATTTCCACAACTCGAACAAAGCATATTCTAGGGCAAATAAAGTGGGTTGAGTATAGGCAGTTTCATTGATTAACCCGTCCCCTGTTGACTCCTCAAAATTCTGCACGGAGGGGGGATATAACACCTCAATTAAAGGTTTTTTCAAATAAGAACGCAAAATTTCGTCACAGCGATCGAGGGTTTTGCGAAAAATTGGCTCTTGTTTATAGAGTTGGTATCCCATTCCTAGATACTGAGAACCTTGTCCAGTGAAGAGAAAAGCTATTTTTGCTGATTTATCTTGATTTTTAACCACACTTGTGGTTACTTGCTCCAAATCTGCCAATTGCTCCCGCAGATGTCCTTTCGATTCCGCTAAAACTGTCAAACGATGCTCAAAGTGCTTGCGTCCGGTATTAGCCGTAAAACAAATATCAGCTAACGATGTATCTCTATCTGAATCCAAATAACCGAGATAACGCTGCACTAATTCTGACAAAGCTGCTGGTGTCTTGGCGGATAGGGTCAAAATCTGGCAGGGACGTTCATTTAATGCCTCCTTGCTTTCTAGGGGTGCTTCTTCCAACACTAAATGTACATTAGTCCCCCCCATCCCAAACGAACTTACCCCTGCACGACGAGGACGCTCTTTTGTTTTCCAGGGAGACAGTTGGGTATTAACGTAAAAGGGACTATTTTCAAAATCAATGTGGGGATTGGGGCGTTTAAAGTGTAAACTAGGGGGAATTTGCTGATATTTTAGGGCTAATACGGTTTTAATCAGTCCAGCAATCCCCGCAGCATTAGCTAGATGTCCCACATTGGTTTTGACGGAGCCAATGGCACAATAACCTGTTTTCTGACTGGTTTCTCGAAAAGCTTGGGTTAATCCGGCAATTTCAATGGGATCTCCTAAATTAGTCCCCGTGCCGTGGGTTTCTATATAATCAATGGTGCTGGCATCAATTCCTGCTTTTCTTAATGCTTGGGATACAACTGATGCTTGAGCTTCCAAATTCGGTGCAGCATAACTTACTTTCTGCCAACCATCATTATTAACGGATGAGCCTTTAATGACTGCATAGATATTATCATGATCGGCGATCGCATCAGCTAATCTTTTTAAAACTACAATTCCCGCACCATTCCCAAATACTGCACCCTCTGCATCAGCATCAAAGGCTTTACAATGACCGTCTGGAGAAAATATGCCGTTGTTTTGCGCGATATATCCTGTTTTTTGAGGAACTCGAATTGATACTCCTCCCGCTAAAGCCAGTTCGCATTCTCCCCTGAGTAAGCTATTAATTGCTTGATGAACTGCCACCAGAGAAGTAGAACAAGCGGTTTGAATATTAATACTCGGACCGGTAAGATTAAGTTTATAAGAAACCCTTGTGGGTAAAAAGTCTTTTTCCTGCCCCATCGTTAGCTGGACATCAGCCATAGTTTCCAGGAAAGAACGATTATGGGCATTAAGATGGGGATAGACGTTATTAATAAAATAAGTATTCATCCCTGCACCAGCATAGACTGCAACGCATCCTGGATAACTTTGGGGATTATAACCAGCATCTTCTAATGCTTCCCAAGCGCATTCTAAAAAGATTCGCTGTTGAGGATCGAGAATTTCGGCTTCTTTTGGGCTATAGCCGAAGAAATTAGCGTCAAAATATTCAATATCGTCTAAAACACCCCCAGCTTTGACATAATTGGGATTATTTAACCAGTCTGGATTGTCAGAGGATAATTCTGTGGTATCAAAAAAGTCAATCGATTCGATGCCATGACAAAGATTATCCCAAAATATTTTGATATTTTTTGCCCCAGGAAAACGTCCGGCAATGCCGATAATAGCAACTGATTCCGTTTGAATTGATGGTTGTTCTTGTTGATATTTATTCGGCGATTTTTCAGTTTTATCTTGTTCTAAATATTCAGTTAAACTGCTAATAGTTGGATATTGAAAAAGTTTGACAACAGGAATATCAAGGTTTAGCGTTTGTTTGAGTTGTCGATTAAGTTGAATAAGGAGTAAAGAGTTACCTCCTAATTCATAAAAGTTATCTTGAGTACCGACTATTTCTAACTGCAATAAATCTTGCCAGATTTCGGCAATTCTTTTTTCTATATCTTTGGTTGCTAAAACTAATCTTGTTTTTAATTCTGGGCGGCTTTTTTCTGGTTTAGGTAAAGATTTACGATCTATTTTTCCATTTGCATTTAAGGGCATTTTTTCCAACGTTACCCAAGTCGTTGGTATCATATATTCAGGTAAACGGGATTTTAAATACTCTCTTAGTTTGGGTTCTAATTGTCTGGCAATCTTGCTATGTAAAGGATTATTTGTATACTCTTGATAGGATTTGTTATGGAATTTTTTCTGTGGTTTTGCATGAGTCTTACCTTCAATATTTTTAGGTTTAAAAATCAGGTTATAACCAGCTTTCAATTG
>CASBQC010000095.1 GCA_949127805.1 Nostocales cyanobacterium PMM_0081 | reverse complement strand
TATTAGTACCCATTTTTTTAATTATGAATTATGAATTAATAATTATGAATTATAATAAACTTGTTGCAGAAGTTAAAAAAAGAGGTAAAAAAAAACCTTTGCACCTCTTTTTAGTAGCGTTATTTATGGCTTTGGGGATAATTTCATCACCAGTGTTTTCTCAAGTTCAACCGCAAAATGGTCAAGTGTTGATTGAACAAGGTCGAAAACTCTATGAAGCTGGAGAGTTATCGACAGCGGTGATGATTTTACAACAAGCAGTAGATGTTTTGCAAGGGAAAAAAGATAAATTGGGAGAAGCGATCGCCTTAAGTAATCTCTCGTTAGCTTTTAAACAACTCGGACAATGGGAAAAAGCAGGTCATGCGATCGCTCAAAGTCTGCAAATCTTAACAACCTCACAAAATACCCCAAATTCCCCATCAGTTTTGGCGCAAACATTAGAAATTCAGGGTAATCTGCAATTAGAACTAGGTAAACCAGAACTTGCTTTAGACACATGGAAACAAGCTGAAAACATCTACGGGAAAGCAGGTGATGAACTTGGCAAAATTCGCAGCCTGATTAACCAAAGCATTGCCCAACAAGCCTTAGGGCAATACTTGGTGTCTCGCATGACATTAGAACAACTGTACCCCCGCTTAGAGAAGCAACCAGACTCATTGGTTAAAGCTACCGCATTACGCAGCTTGGGTGATGTGGTGCAATTAATTGGTAATTTAAAACTATCCTTAGAAGTTTTACTCAAAAGTCGGGACATAGCCGAAAAATTACAATCTCCTCCCCAAATAAGTGCCGCTTTGCTCAGTTTAGGTAATATTTACGCAGCTTTAGGTAACAGAGAATCGCGGCACGATACCATTCGTATTGAAGAGTATACGCCTTTACACTATTTAACCACTGTCGTCACTCAAGACCCAAAAGCTATTAAATTTTACCAGCAAGCAGCGCAATATTACTCAGAAGCAGCTAATATATCTACTTCACCCCTTGGGCAAATTCAAGCTCAACTCAATCGATTGAGTGTGTTGTTGTCACTACAAAAATGGTCGCAAGCACAACAATTATCGTCTGAGATACAGTTAAAGCTGAGGAAAATACCACCCAGCCGAACGGCAATTTATGCCCAAATACATCTAACTCAGAGTTTGGTATGCTTAAAAGAAGCTATCAATGCAGACATTCCATCCTGGAAAGAAATTGCTCAAAGTTTAGCAACAACTATTCAACAAGCTAGAAGCATTGACGATAAGCGTTCCGAAGCTTATGCTCTCGGTGCCCTTGGTGGATTGTATCTGAAAACTCAAGATGTAGTTAACGCGCAGAAGTTGACACAGCAAGCTTTGATACAAGCTCAGGCAATTAAAGCTAAGGATATTGCTTATCTTTGGCAATGGCAATTAGGACAAATACTCAAAATTAAAGGCGATATTACTGGAGCGATCGCCTTCTATACTGAAGCTGTAGATACCCTGAAATTTTTACGCAATGACTTGATTACCTTAAATCCAGATGTGCAATTTACCTTTCGGGATAATGTTGAACCTGTATATCGGCAATTAGTTGATTTGCTCTTGCAACCTGATGGGGGGATGGGGGGACGACAGGGGGAAAAAATGCCCAATTCCCAATTTTCGGTTAGTCAAGATAACTTAAAGCAAGCTAGGAATGTGATTGAAGCTTTGCAATTAAGTGAACTAGAAAACTTTTTTCGGGAAGCTTGTTTAGAAGCCAAACCAAAACAAATTGATGAGGTGGTTGACAAAATTGATTCCACAGCAGCCGTTATTTATCCGATTATTTTAAAACACCGGATAGAAATTATTCTCAAGTTGGCAAATAAAAGTGAACTTAGCCATTACACGACTTACAAACAAGCGACTGAAGTTGAAACTACACTAGATAAATTAGGAGAAACTCTGAGAGAACCCGACCGGATTAATGATGTTAAAAAGCTATCTCAAAAAATGTATGAGTGGTTGATTAAACCGCTGGAAGTTGATTTAGAAAAGATGAACATTAAAACCTTAGTGTTTGTACTGGATGGCTCTTTGCGAAATATTCCCATGAGTGTTCTTTATGATAATCAACAGAAAGAATATTTAATTCAGAAATATGCGATCGCTTTAGCTCCTGGTTTGCAACTTATTGACCCCAAACCCTTGCAACGACAAAAGTTACATGTTTTAGCTGCCGGAGTTAGCGAACAACGTGAAATCGAAGGTCGCTCATTTGCTCCACTCAACAATGTGCTAGTTGAATTAGATAAAATTCACTCAACGATACCCAAAAGTGAAGAACTAATCAATCGAACTTTTACTCAAACAAATGTCCAAAAACAAATTAAAAAAGTAGGATTCAATATAGTTCACATAGCGACTCATGGTGAGTTTAGTTCTAACGCTGATAAAACCTTTATTCTCACTTGGGAACAACTTTTGAAAGTCAAAGATTTTGATAACTTATTGCGGCTTCGCAGTACAAGCGATCGCGCAATTGAATTACTTGTCCTCAGTGCTTGTCAAACCGCTAGTGGTGACAAGCGAGCTACCTTAGGACTAGCGGGAATAGCCGTGCGAGCCGGTGCTCGCAGTACTTTAGCAACTTTGTGGTCGGTAGAAGACCAATCAACTGCCGAATTAATGAATCAATTTTATAAACACTTAGCAGACACCACAGAAACTAAAGCCGAAGCACTCCGTCAAGCTCAACTTACTTTATTAGCTAAATATCAAACTCCTTATTTTTGGGCACCTTATGTTCTAGTCGGAAATTGGCTTTAGATGGGTAATGGGGCATCGGGCATAGTCCAAAGAAATTCAGAAACTTCTTTTTATTCCCATTGCCCATTGCCCATTGCCCATTGCCCATTACCTTGATATTAAAGCGTATTCGGGTCGATTCCTTGCTGTTTTAATCTAGATAAAAGATTTTGCAGTTGTTCTTCTGGCGTTGGATATCTGTTGCCATTTTGGTCATACCAGTATAGCCATTCTCGCGTTAGTCCTTGATAGGTTCCTCTTGCGCGTCCAATACCTAAATTTATCTCAGGCATCCAGACTACATCGCCAGATTGTAAAATATATTCACCTTCAACTAGCCGATAAACTTCTAAACGTTGTCGCTTACGCCGCAGACGTGTAGGAGCATAAATGACATAATACAAAATGCCTAACTGGGCATAATCTACTTTCTTTTGTTCATATTCGCCGTTATAAGTTTGGGAAACAACTTCTAAAGCTAAAATTGGTTCAATTCCATCTTCTTCCCAAAGAACATAACTGGAACGTCCATTTTCTTCGATAAAACGTTCTACACCTAAACTAAGAAATCCATCCGGAACGATCGCAGCTTTACTTGGTGTATAATAAATTCCCATATTGATACCAAAAAACCAATCATCACGGTTTTGCCATATCAAAGCTAAGATAGCTAATAATAAATTAGGAATTAATATTTGCAGTTCGTTATCCACGGGTGTATCATCAGAATCAGGTAATTCTGCCGATGAAGGTAGGCAGTGTAATGGATTGTAGTTGAACATAAGCAGTCTGAAATCCTCTAAATCTCTACTCAGCGTGCTCATAATTTAACGGGAGCTTTTCACTTCTCCCACAATCGGTTCTTGAGCTAAATTCTCCAAGCCAACATCTCGCAATAAATTAGCCCAATCATTAATAAAGACGGTATTTTTAGGTTCCGCAAAACGAAGTTTAGCTAACTCAGTTAAAGCTGAATACCAAATACCATTTTGAGCATACATAGCAATGCGCGATCGCGCATTGCTATCTGCTTGCAAAAGTCTCTCTAAATCTGGTTTGAGCGCTTCTCTTTCCACCCATCCGTGCACAAATACTGGGTTGGTTAAATTTTGCTGACTACAGTAAATTTTAAAGTACCATTGATAGCTTTTATTGACTTTTAACGTTACTGTAGACGGTACGCTGAGGCTAACTATCCCTGGTGTTCTAAGTACGCTGAAAGATGTTCGATAAATATCATTGTTTGCCTCATCCTGCAACGCAAACTCCCCTTTTGATATATTACTAAACTGATAAGGAACAAAAAACCAAAAGGTAGGATGTTCCTCAACCGTTAAACCGGGATTTTTATTGGGTATCAAAGCAGTAACTGGCACTTCCACAGGTGGACATTCTCCACGACTTCCTGTTCCTACCCTTCTAGAAGGTCTGCCTCGACTTGAACCGTCTGCTTCCTTTTGATTGAAGCGAATTTGTATATTAGATGAATCGAAATATGCCATAACTGGCATCATATAGCTGATGCACAGCAATGCAAAAGTAATGGTAAATCCAATAATTGATTTTCTCATTAGTCATTAGTCACCTTATGAAAATTTCTCTTCCCTAGTATTTAGTGTAGACTGCCACAATTACACTACAAGCTAACAAAACCAAAGCTGAGGGAACCAGCGGTATCCATACCCCTTGTATCAATACGTAAAGGCAAATTCCATATAATATAGCCAAACCACTAGCGATCGCTATTCCTAAGTGTAATGGTGAGCGAAAGTACCAAGCAATTATACCTCCGCTAATAGACCAGCACCATACCCAGAGAACTTCACACCATTTCGGCAAGACCGATAATAATGGTCTGCGATCCAATACAGCACTGATAATTTGACTTACCATATGCGCTTGAACGACTATCCCTGACATCGCTTGGTAGGGCAATTTTTGCGCGCTGTAGGGAGTAGACCAATAGTCATGAAAGCTTTCAGCAGTAGTGCCAATCATCACAATGCGATCGCGCACTAAATCTGCCGAAAGTTCATTGTTAAGAACTTGTCTGAGTGTAACTTGTGGAGCAATTTCCGGTGAGGAACGCCAGTTTAACAGTATTTGATGACCTAAATTATCGATTCGGTAATAACCCCCGCTGTTTTCCTCCAAGTTTTTCAAGACGATATTGCCAAACTGAAAGTTTTTTTCGGGACTAAGTTGTGGTATAATACCAAAATCAGCCAAATAGCGGCTAGCTAAACGAAAGCTAAAAGATTTGTCAGTCAAACAAGGAAGCGCCGGTGCCATCGCCAATAATTGTCGGCGGATCACTCTGTCGGGATCGGTCAAAACATCACTAAAGCCTTGGCGTTGCACGCTCACTTCTGGAGGTGGGGGGACACCTGGGTTTTTGTCTTCTTCGCTGGTTTTGCAGATAGCAAAAAAGCGATCGTTGTTTTCCATCGTATAAGCTAAATCTGCATTGTCTGGGCTGACTGGATTTTCGCGATAAATATCCAAGCCGATCGCACGTGGTTTAAACTGTTGTAATTTTTTCACAGCGAGTGCCAAAGTTTTGTCTGATAATGACGCTCCAGCTCTTTCTTGGGCTGGTTGTGCCCGAACATCAGCTTCGGTTACTGTAACTACTAAGATGCGTTGATCTTGGGTTTCATAAGGACGCGATCGCATGACATGATCGAAAGACATCAATTCTGACGACTGCAAAATCCCAAGCGATCGCATTCCTATTATCAAAGCAGTTACGAGGAAACTGACTTGAAAAGCGATGGATAGAATACGTCGATTTGGTATCGATTTGCGCTCAGGAGTAAGAATCGGTTTTTGCCAAACTAGCGGTGCTTCCGATGGATTTTGACACATCACAGGTAGCCAACTCGCACAGGGAAACTCATTTTCTAAACCCTGCAATCTATCTTGTGCTTCTCGCAACGCTAAGTAGAAAGACTCACCATCAGCAAACGCAGAGAGAAAATGCTTCAAAAATTCTTGTGCGACTAAATCCGGCACAGGTTCACGCATGACAATCATTTGCGGAATGTGCAAAGAAGCTAAATTCCGCGCTAAGGAAAGCCCATCGCAGGAGTTAAAAATAGCTAAACGCAACCCGCGAGCGATCGCTGCTTTTAGCGCATTTTTCAACTGCAAAACCGTCAGACAATCAGTTTTATTAATATGAATTTGCCCCGTTGCCTCGTTTTCTGGCTCTTGGGAATATTGAGTTGAACCATGTCCAGCAAAAAAGAGAATATCCCAACCTTGTTTATCCCAAAGCCATTTATCTAATTCTTGTCGTTGTGGCTCTACTAAAAAAACTGTTTCAGCCCCTGGTAATTGTTCTAAAACTGCTCTATCTT
>CASBQC010000094.1 GCA_949127805.1 Nostocales cyanobacterium PMM_0081 | reverse complement strand
CTCTTCTTTCATTACCCGATAACCAATATCACGCCGATAATACATTCCCTCAAAGTGGATGCATTTGATGCCGGCGTATGCAGAAGCGATCGCTTGCTCAAAATTCTCTCCTATGCCGGTGACATTCAATACCCGACCCCCATCTGTGACTACTTGCTGCTGGTGCAACTTTGTCCCAGCATGAAATACATTAGTTCCTGCGGATAAAGCCTGTTCAATGCCTGTAATCACTTTTCCTTTGTCATACACCCCAGGATAGCCGCCTGCGGCTGCGACGACGGTGGCACATGCTCCCGCCTTCCAAACAATGGGCGGCATGTCTCCTAGACGCTGCTGGACGCAGGCAATCATCAATTCTTCTAGGGGTGTTTCTAACAGTGGGAGAATAACTTGGGTTTCCGGATCGCCAAAGCGACAGTTAAATTCTAAAACTTTAAATTCGCCATCTGGTGCAATCATTAAGCCGGCGTAGAGAATGCCTCGATAGTCGATGTTTTTGGTTTTGAGGATGGCGATCGCTTTCTCTAAAACTTCTTTTTGCACACGTTCCATAATTTGCGGTGTAGCGATCAAGGAAGGGGCATAAGCTCCCATCCCCCCAGTATTATCTCCTGTGTCGCCCTCCCCAATCCGCTTATGATCCTGAGCGGGCAATAAAGGGCGAATCGTTAACCCATCCGTCAACGCTAAAATTGATACCTCCTGCCCAGTTAAACACTCTTCAATAACTACAAATTCCCCAGCGCTGCCAAATTGCCCTTGAAAAATCGCATCAATTGCCCCCTGTGCCTGTTCCACTGTTGCTGCCACAGTTACACCTTTACCAGCAGCTAAACCATCAGCCTTGACAACAATTGGTGCGCCCTGTGATTTCACATATAATTTAGCTGCTTTTGCCTCCGTAAATACCGCAGCCTTTGCTGTGGGAATTCCCGCTTCCTGCATTAAAGCTTTTGCCCAAGCCTTACTTGCCTCAATTTGCGCTCCCGCTCTCGTCGGACCAAAAACCATCAAACCTTTATTTTGGAGATAGTCGGTAATTCCCTTTGCCAGCGGTACTTCTGGACCAACGACCACCAAAGAAATGTTATTTTCCAAAGCATAGTGGCTGATGCCTTCAAAGTCATCTACCGCCAGAGGTAAATTTTGACAGCGCTCTAAAGAAGCCGTACCACCATTTCCCGGCACACACACAACTTGCTCAACTTGCTTAGATTGCAGCAGTTTCCATGCTAGAGCATGTTCCCGCCCTCCATTACCAACAACTAAAACTTTCACGCGCTTCCCTTGCTTGCGATGATTATGCCTTAAGTCTTTTCGCCGATCAATTTTTCCATCAATTCTGATGCGAATGCAAGCCCTCATCGGGAATTAATTGTTATTTCGTAGTAAGCACAAAGCCTGCTTACTACGAAATAACAATCATTCCTGATGAGGCACTGACTATTACACCATCTGTAAGTAGTGATTTATAATGGTTTTTTTTGGCAGGGTTAAAATTATTTTATTAGTATGTTGTCGGATAAATTACTATTGAAATCAATCAATAAATATACTGATATATTTATATCACGAATACAGGGCTTACGTATTTGAAAGTAATGATTTTCATCTGTAAATAATTGTTGAAAAAAATAATTGTCAAGTATTGGCATTTACCTGGGTGTAAAGATTAACCTGGGTATATTCGCTCTTGATAAAATATCAAAAAATCACAGAATATGGCTAAAGTTATTGTTACCGGCGCGGCAGGGTTTATTGGTTCTCAGCTTACAGAAACATTGCTGAAACAAGGCGATGAAGTAATCGGAGTTGATGAGTTTAACGATTACTACGATCCCGCTTTCAAGCGCAAGAATGTTGCACATTTACATTGCTTCCCAGGCTTTGAATTAATTGAAGGAAATATTCAGTTTTTAGATTGGCAAACACTCCTACTAGACGTAGAGGTAGTTTACCATCAGGCAGCGCAGGCGGGAGTACGTGCCAGTTGGGGTCAAGGTTTCCGTGCTTACACTGAACGGAACATCAACGCTACGCAAATTTTATTGGAAGCGGCAAAGGATGCTAAAAACCTCAAAAGGTTAGTATTTGCCTCTAGTTCTAGCGTCTATGGTGATGCAGAAATTCTACCCACCCATGAGAAAATTTGTCCAGCACCGGTTTCGCCTTACGGCATTACTAAGTTAGCAGGGGAAAGATTGTGTGGACTGTATCAAAAAAACTTTGGCGTCCCTTTTGTGGCGTTGCGCTATTTTACAGTTTACGGTCCCAGACAGCGCCCGGATATGGCGTTTCATAAGTTCTTCAAATCGATTTTGGAGGATGAGGCGATTCCGATTTATGGTGATGGGTTGCAAACGCGGGACTTTACTTTTATTAGTGATGTTGTTGCCGCTAATTTAGCCGCTGCCACGGTACCGGAAGCTGTCGGTGAGATTTTTAATATTGGGGGTGGTAGCAGGGTGGTGTTAAAACAAGTGTTGGACACAATGGAGGAAATTGTCGGCAAACCCATCAAGAGAAACTATATTGAAAAAGCGATGGGAGATGCGCGTCACACGGCAGCGGATGTATCCAAGGCACAGAGAATTTTGGGATATCAGCCGCAAGTTTGCCTCACAGAAGGTTTGACGCAGGAGTGGGAGTGGGTGAAAGCGTTGTATTAAGGCATTGCATAATGTGGGATGAATCGTAGAGACGTTCCGGTGGAACGTCTTTTTATGAGTAATATTTTTTAACCAAAGTTAATATTTACCACAGCCAGAGTGCTTTGTGCGGTAATTTTTGTTAATAAATCGGACTTAATATTAATACACTTTTAATAATTGTTTTAAGTAAGGAATGCACCCTGAAAGTAAGAATTTATGCACAACCGTAATTCTTCGGTTTAAATTGTCCACCTACTTAAACCGGAGCAAAAGCCCCTGGTGGAATTGCGACAAGTTGAGGAGTTGATAAGCAGGTTCCCTGTCTGTACCAAATACCTTCAACGTCAAATGCCTCAAAATGAGTTGTTAAAATTGCCCAAGCTTGCTCGTTGAGTCCAGCAGAGTAAGTCCATGTAAACTCGTTATTGCTACGTAGCCGTTGTTCTAGCTCTGCCAAATCTTCAGGAAGCCAAAATTGAGTCATTATTCTTTGGGTAGCAACCTCCGGGGGTGTATCTAACATGTCAGCCATTGGTTGGTTGACTATGATTTGCTTGCGATTGTCTTGTCTGACAATGCTTATCGGACGCTCGTTTTCAGCGGCTGCAACCATTCGGTACAATAACCCTTTTGGGATATGCACTTGGCTGCAAAAGACTGCACCCCCAGAATGCAAAATACGTTCCGCAGTTTCTGAGGGTGTGGGCACACCAGAGGAAGACATCCACCCGAAAAATTCAATCGGATTTTTGCAGCCCCTCCATTTAATTCGCACCTTGCCATTAAGTTTTGCCGCAGTTTCACTGAGAGCATCTCCGTAGCTTTGGGCAAGGTCGGTAGCATCTCGCTTTGTGGGAGCAAGAATGGAAACTCCCTCGTGGGACATCTTATAGTTCCAGCCCGGTAGGTTCAATATCCGAAGAATACTCGTGCTCATCTTCTTTTATACTTTCAGACTCTTTACATATATTTACACTCCTCAAATCAGAAAACACGGAAATTTTGAAAGTTTCTTGCCAAATTATTTTTCGTTCTTCCTCAGGAATACCTAAGGCTGATGTGATGATGGCAAAGTCTCCTGGTGTCGGTAGTACTTCGGCTTTGGCGATCGCTCGCAAGTTTTTCACTCCACAGCCTTTAAGTTTTGTCATGTTTGCCTGAACTACCTCAGCAATTGTTTTTGGACGAACAGGTTCAGTCTTTGCTAAGTGGACACCTGTTCTTTTGCCTAGCCACTCACGCGTCATCTCTTCTAGTGCGTCGCTTTGAGACACTCCTTCACGAGCGCAGATACTTTTAAACTCCCGCGCTAAGTCTATCGGAATGTAGCCGCTAACCTGCTTGTAGTCGTCAGAACGTCTTCTATCAGTCATAATTTGAACTTCTCAACACTACTCCTACCTTTTATTTTCTCTCATGACATCTCAAAAGCAGGACGATTTTGTTAGTCATTTTTAAATGACATATTGACAAATAAAAATGACAAGTTTAATATTAGGGTGTGAAGCAGTAAGTCACTGAAGCCGAAGAATTAAAAAAAGACAGATCACCCTAAAAGCTAGCTTTAAACTTCAAGTAAGGAATCCAAGGGTTTTTTGTCCCTCTTCTTTTCAGTATATATGCTAACACGCATTTAGCAAGACAAGACAACTGAACAACTGAAAATTCTATACCTGATTCAACAATTAAGCGAGATCAAAGAGAATTCGCTTCAATTTGTATAAAGGTAATCTCATTCCAGTTGTCGGCGAAATCCCTTATAAGATGAGGGTGAGAGCGCACAAACACTAGATGCAAGTTCATCAGTAAATAATTGTGCGATCGCGCAAAGTGTCTCCATCGGAGAATCGCAGTTTTCAACAGAAAGTTTACCTTGTTTTGGTCTTAACCGAAGCGTACTGAGGTAAACCGGCGTTACCTGGAGTTTGAACTTATTCAAGTATCGATTTGACCAAAATCATGACCCAATTAACCTTTGACCAGTTCGTCCATCCTTTATCAAATTTTCCCCAAATTGTAAATCACAATAGTGATGAACCAATGTTAGATATGTACACTATGGCGGGAGTAGTGCTTTACACCGCTTGTGCAAATAATAGTCTCAAGGCAAGTGAAAATACAGTGTTAAAATCAGCGATTGAGATGGGATTGGTGGATGTTCATTTGTTATTTGAGCGTTGCAAGACGGGTGATAGAGCCGCGATTTTACAGATGATTTCTTTGATAGTCTCTGGACTGGAAACAAATATTGAAAAGCTTAAACTAGTGTAGAAAAACACAGGTTGAGGATGGATTAAGAGCGTATAGGATGAAGATAACCAGCAGAGGCATTTTAATTAATGCTTCTGCTTTTATATTATTAATTCAATGGGTCGCGCCACGATTCAAGAAGCGGGGAGCGCAAAAATAAATGTTATGT
>CASBQC010000093.1 GCA_949127805.1 Nostocales cyanobacterium PMM_0081 | reverse complement strand
CGACATGCCCCTACCTTGGGACCACATCGACACGGGAATTGACAAAAAGTGGTTGAAGGAAGATTTGCAACGCGCAATAGATGCTGCAATTGTTCCGGATTGTTCTTTTGATGGTTGTTCTCACTGTGGTGTTTGCGGTACCGATTTCGGACATAATATTGTAATACCCCCACCGCAAATCCCGGAATTTGCTGGGGAGTTTGTACCCAATACCACTAAAGCACAACGGCTGCGTGTTCGGTTTGGCAAGCAGGGTGATATGGCTTTAGTAAGTCACTTGGATTTGCTCCGTTTGTTTGATAGAGCCTTGCGACGTGCGGGATTGCCAATTTCTTTTACTGGTGGTTTTCATCCGATGCCACGCATTTCTTTGGCGAATGCGTTGGCTTTGGGAGCTAGCAGCAGTGGTGAAATTGTCGATTTTGAGTTAAATCAAGTAGTTGAAGCAGAAGCTTTCCGCCAACAGTTAGCTGATGCTTTACCCACAGACATACCCATATATAATGTGGAAGAACTGGATTTAAAGAAGAGTGCGGCTACCCAACTTTTGGAGGCTGCGGAGTATTTGATTACTGTGGCTGCATTTGAAGAGATGCCATCGGCAAAATGGCAAGAGTCAATTGATACAATCAAAACAAAAGATGAGATTTGGTACGAGCACAAAACTAAGTCAGGCAAGACTAATGTGATAAATCTGCGCGATCGCCTATTCGATTTAGAATTATTAGAAGCTAAAAGTAGTCCAGCAGAATCTACAGCTATCCTGCGTTATGTAGGTAGCTGTCGGAATGATGGTACGCTGTTGCGTCCTGAACAAATCCTGTTTATGCTAGAACAAGTGGCAAGTGTAGAATTTCAATTGCTGCACATCCACCGAAATCAGCTAATTTTGGGAGTATAATCACTTCTTCAGGCAACTTGCTAGTAGTTGTCAAAAGAGTGTACATCATGGGAATTGATTTTTAGCAAGGTTGCGTTAGAATTAGATGAAGAGAATTTCTGGCGCTGCATTGAGCGATCTGATTCACTACCCTGATAATCCGGGGGCGAAAGCAAAGATAAGAGAAGTGCAACTTCTAGGATTTTATCTAAGACTTGCTGAGGCAGATTAAAGAAACCACTCTTTTATAGCTATTCGCGCTCGAATCAGTAATCAATAACAGCCTCCGTCAGCAATTCCTCTATGCTTTTTCAAACAATTGCTGAATGCCTAATCCCTCGGTGGTAATGGCGATGCATCAAAAATCAACCAGGGATGGTTGATTTAATTGCTGACAACAATATGCATTCGTTCTGGAATAATCAAGCGTGTAAACGCAACTCAATCGCGTCAATCGCTCTTTAATTGGGAGCGAATAAAACGCAATATTTATTATCAGCAGCACACTTTTGGGCTGGCAGAGACGAGAGATATAACCCGACTCCAGAACTATTTGTGCTGCCAATTTTCGAGGAAATTGAATGCCAAAACAAATTATAATCGCGGAACAGCATCAAATTGCTGCGGTATTTTCCGAAGATCAAATACAAGAACTCGTAGTAGCCACTGGTCATCACCAAATAGGTGATATTTATTTAGGGGTGGTGGAAAATGTATTACCTGGGATAGATGCGGCTTTTGTCAATATAGGAGATCCAGAGCGTAACGGCTTTATTCATGTAACTGATTTAGGACCATTAAAGCTGAAGCGTACCGCAGCGGCAATTACAGAACTACTGGCACCACAGCAAAAAGTGTTGGTGCAAGTAATGAAAGAGCCAACAGGTACCAAAGGTCCGAGGCTCACAGGTAATATCACCTTGCCGGGACGGTATGTAGTACTGATGCCTTATGGACGAGGTGTAAATTTATCCCGTCGGATTAAAAGTGAAAGCGAACGCAACCGCTTGCGGGCATTGGCGATTTTAATTAAACCCGCAGGAATGGGTTTGTTAGTTCGCACCGAAGCCGAAGGTAAGCCAGAAGAAGCGATTATCGAAGATTTAGAAGTACTGCAAAAGCAATGGGAAGCAATCCAACAGGAAGCTCAATCTACCCGCGCACCAGCACTGCTGAATCGAGACGATGATTTTATTCAGCGCGTGCTGCGAGATATGTATGGCGGCGATGTGAATCGGATTGTGGTAGATTCGAGTACTGGTTTGAAGCGGGTGAAGCAGTACTTGCAAAACTGGAGTGGTGGGCAGACACCACAAGGATTGTTGATTGACCATCATCGCGATCGCTCTGGGATATTAGAATACTTCCGCATCAATGCCGCGATTCGCGAGGCTCTCAAACCAAGAGTAGATTTACCTTCTGGCGGTTACATCATCATCGAGCCAACAGAAGCATTAACGGTGATAGATGTCAACTCAGGTTCATTTACGCGATCGGCAACAGCTAGAGAAACCGTTTTGTGGACTAACTGCGAAGCCGCAACCGAAATTGCCCGCCAGCTACGTCTGCGAAATGTTGCTGGGGTGATAGTCGTCGATTTCATCGATATGGAATCGCGGCGCGATCAATTGCAAGTCCTAGAACATTTCAACAAAGCTCTCAAAGCAGACAAAGCTCGTCCCCAAATTGCTCAACTAACCGAACTCGGCTTAGTAGAACTTACGCGCAAACGTCAAGGGCAAAACATCTACGAATTGTTTGGTCAAACTTGTCCCACCTGTGGCGGTTTAGGGCACATAGTACATCTGCCGGGAGAAACTGAAAACAGATTGCCAACACCAGCAGAAGCACCAGAGCGTTTTGTATCTTTGCCACAAAGAGAACCGCGTTTACCAGCAGCCAGCATCACAGAACGACGTGAAAGCTACGAGGGATTTAATGAAGGATTAGATGCTGACTCGGAATTGAATCCGATGAATCTAAATCATCCGAGTTATCAAGAGATCGGAGATAACAAGCGTGGTGGTGGTGTTCGCAGGCGTCGTCGGATTACTATAAATGGGGGCAACGGCAAAGAAGAGCCACGGGTTATTGCTAATCCGCTGTCTTTTGTTAACGATCCAGACTTAGAAATTGATGCCGAACCGGAATTACCAGCAACTCCAGAAATATCCTCGCCCAGCATTAGCAAAACTCCTTGGACTGATAGAACAGAGCGAATAAAAATCACTAAGGGCGAACCAGTCAAACCAGTGGTAGAACCACCGGAGATTGTTTCTGTAGAAATGACATCTCAGGAACAGGATGTTTTCGCTTTGATGGGAATTTCTCCTTTGGTGCGCTTGAATCGGGAAGTTAAAAATCCCAAGTCTGTGATTATTAACGTCACTCCACCAGGACAAACTCCAACTACATCGCCTGAATTTACCTCAGAAGTAAGCACTCCTGAAAGAGTAAGTATGGACGAATCAACTGTTCCAGAAAGAGTAAGTATTCCAGAAAGAGTAAGTATTGGAGTAACTCCAATTAAGAAGGTTGAGCCAAAAGTAGAACCACAACCAGAACCAGAACCACAACCACAACCACAACCAGAACCAGAACCACAACCACAACCACAACCACAACCACAACTAGAATTGTTTACTGAGAATATAACTGAACCATCGGGTTTTGCCGCGATTGTCGATGAAACTGAAGCTAACACTGCCCCTGTTGATAAACGTCGTCGTCGTCGTCGCGGTTCTATGGATCTCGATGCGTCCAACGATGGGTGAAAGTGAAGTTTCGTAATGGTACAGAAAAAGCAAGCTGTCGTTTCTCTAGGATCGCCAACATCCCCAGGAGAATCGATTTGGCTGGAATTGTCTGGCTACTCAAACATTCATTCTTTGATTGCAGGTGTAGATGAAGTGGGACGGGGTGCGCTATTTGGTCCTGTAGTTGCGGCAGCAGTTATACTACCAGAAAGCGCAATGCCCGTTCTGATGGCGGCTAAAATTAAAGATAGTAAAAAGCTGTCTAGTTCTCGAAGAATTAAGTTAGCGCAGCAAATTTGTGCGTTAGCGATAGATTGGAAAATCGGTTTTGCAACAATAGCCGAAATTGACTCTATCAACATTTTGCAGGCAACGCTTTTAGCCATGAAGCGTTCCGTGCTAAAGCTGAAGGTACAGCCTACACTTTGCTTAATTGATGGCAATCAGTTGGTAAAGGGCTTGTTAATGCCGCAAGAAACAATAGTCAAAGGTGACGAGCGATCGCTTACCATTGCCTCTGCTAGTATTGTTGCGAAAGTATGGCGTGACGATTTGGTAGTCCGTCTGGCATCAAAATACCCCATGTACGACCTAGAACGAAACAAGGGTTATGGTAGCCAGCGACATCTAACCGCGCTGCAAAACTACGGTGCTTCACCGCTGCATCGTCGGTCATTTCGTCCTTGCCAAATTCAGCTTTGAGTAAAGAGTTAATTGTTAGTTGACGATTGAAAGTCAACTAACAACAATTCCTCTGCAAAAGTCTAAATACTACTCAGTACCGAGTATAGGTAGTTCACTACTGTTATCATCAAGTTGTATTTCGTTGGTTTGTGATATTACCCAGCGACGGTAATCTGCCAATAGTTGATGTAACAATCTTTGCTTAACTGTCATCAAAACACTTTTTAGTAAACCATTGCCGGTGGCTTCTAAAATCGATGTCGGCATAAAGGAAAATGGTGGTGGCAAGTCAACCTGCACCTCTAAATCGGCTTTTCCTTTTAACAGCGTGTCAGCCGATCGCTCGTGAGGAGACAAATACCCTTTTAAATTTAGATCAAAACGTTGGTTAATATATTCCACACCCAGAATTTCACAACCTACCGATCGCAAACAAATAGTTCCATTTGATTCTGCCCAGACTCTCATGTCTACAGTCGGTTGAATACTGAGTGTCATAAAAGTCAGCGGACGCATTTTCAAGCGAAATACTTCTTCAGAAAGTTGCTGAATGCGAGTGGGGTCAACTAAAGCATTAACCAAGCGTTGCGGTTGACGCAAGTAGTGTTGAATAGGAATATGCTGCTCTGGAACAGCGATTTCAACCGATAATGAGGCAGTAAACCTAGTAGCCATGAGCAAACCAAACTGCGTATAGTAGAATAATTTTAAATTTTTTTCCGAACAAATAACTAATTATAAAGCTGCTTGATGAATTCTTTATAAGTAGTACTTGCAGCATTGCGTGCGATCGCGCATTATCTACGTCATTTTAGTATATCCTTCAGTGTTGTCTTTCTACATCTAACCCCAGTTATAGTTATCGATTTCTTGGAGAAAAATACTGAGGTTTATTGATACATATACTTTATATTAAGCAGGAGCGATCGCTTGTATGTGAGTCCTGCGTATAAAAATTAAGAGAAGTAAAGCGCGGTGATCAAAGCTGGGTGCGATCGCATAAATCCCCCAATCCCACAAGCGCTGCAACAAAAGCGGGGAAATCACACGCACCTTGTCCTGAATAAATACTACTTATGGAATAGTATTTATTACTTAGGCTAAAGTAGCAATTAAATTAGACTTGATGAAGGTTCAAAACCCGATTACGAGCAAACATTGCCAGACCAGTCTTGATGTCCTCGATTTGGTTGACACTTATATTGCTCACCTACCCAAACAATTTCCCATTTATTTTGGTTGCGTTTCAATTCGATGCGATTTCGTATTCCAGCCACTGAATCATCAGCCACACCTACCATAGTATGTACAATTACAGCCGTTTCTCCTGTAGGATACGCAACTGAAATCTCCTCAGACTTTCTTCCTTCTTCTTCTGAGTTGCTAAAAAGTTGTACAGCTACTGCTTTTGGGGTAGAAACTCTAATGCGGTTAGAAGAGATAAATTCTTGTACGTTAATTACTCGAAAATCGGCTCGTGCATTGCTTTCTTGGAGTGCTGCGTTTAATTTAGACAAAGTTTTCTCCCCTACAATGCCGTCGGCAACTAGTTGTTGGGATTTTTGAAAATTGATGACAGCTTCCTTGGTTTTGACTCCAAAAACACCGTCAACAATACCTGAATAAAAATTGAGTTTTTTCAAACCTTCTTGCAGCTTGGTGACTTCTGCACCTTTTGAACCTTCTTTAAGCACAACAGAAGTAGCGGTCATAATTTTTCCTTGCTTAGTTGCTATTAGAATTAATGTATCGTGTAAATACATACATAGTTCATATTACTTTTGAATTTGCCCACTCCGCAGGCACAAGTATAAAAATTTCAAATTTTTCTCAAATGCTAGCTTGACAAACAAAAAGCCAGGAGTACGATAACGCTTTTTCTCTTGTGGTAAGAGCAATGTAACTACAAGATAAAATCATACGCCGGACTCACGGATAAAAATATTACAATGTACTACCCGAACGGTTGCCCCTACCTCTGCCAGCATTCGCGTGTTAAATGGCGACTTCCATTGCATAAGTTTCCTTTGTAAGTGGACAGATGGTATAATGTCACTCATGAGTAAACGCCTTAAACCGTTTTCATCAAAAAGCGTAAACGCACAGGGTTTTCAACGGGTATCCTTATAAGCGGCAACTAAAGGCTCAAGGTAATGACTCAATCGATTGCACATTTAGGTCCTCCTGGCACTTACGCAGAACAAGCGGCTCTTTTTTATCTCAACTGGCTGACGAAAAACAAGGGAATTGAAGCTAACTTGTGCCCCTATCCTAGCATTGCCCAGTCACTCCAAGCCGTTGTTCAAGGTAATGCACAGTTGGCTGTTGTGCCTGTAGAAAATTCAATTGAAGGAAGCGTGACAATGACGCTGGATTCGCTATGGCAACTGGAAACTTTGCGAATTCAAATGGCGTTGGTAATGCCCATCGCTCATGCATTAATTTCCAGCGCTAGTAGCTTAGATAACATTAAAACAGTTTCTTCTCACCCCCAAGCTTTGGCACAATGTCAGCGATGGTTGGAAAAATTTATGCCTAGTGTGCAGTTGATTCCCACTAATTCCACAACCGAGCCACTACAACATTTACAACACGACAAAACTACGGCAGTAATTTCCTCTAGTAGAGCGGCACAATTGTATAACTTGCCGATACTAGCTAGGGGAATTAACGACTATCCAGAAAACTGTACTCGCTTTTTGGTAGTAAGTCAAACTGAAGTAGATACAGCTTACCGAATAGCTTCAGCAAGCTCTAGTCATACGTCTTTGGCTTTCAGTATCCCTGCAAATACACCGGGTTGTTTGGTCAAACCGTTACAAATATTTGCCGAACTTAACATTAACCTTAGCAAAATTGAGTCTCGCCCCACAAAGCGATCGCTCGGAGAATACTTGTTTTTTATTGATTTAGAAGCAGATTCCACTGAGCCAAAAATGCAATCTGCTTTGGCTGAATTAAGCACTCACACAGAAGTCTTAAAAATATTTGGTAGTTACAATGTTCTACCAGCCAACGCTCTATAAGTTAACAGTCATTAGTCTAAAGTATATATGAAAGATACTTTGACTGTTGACTATTAACTCATTATTTATCATTAAAGGTGTCTTTCAGAACAGTCCGAGCTGCCAAATGATTGCGAGTAGAAGTCAAAATTTCAGCTTCTCGTTCTAAGCGAGCTGCGGTATCTTGGATTTCTAGTAATAACTGTTGCTCTGGGGCTACACCATAAAGATTACTCGCTACCCAGTAAGATAATTCTATTGGCAAAGAAGGCAAATCTTCTGGAAGTTCGATGTTTTGTTCGGTCAACTTAGATGATAGCCGTATAACATCTCGCAGCAGTTGTTCTACATCTGTTGCTAAAGGTCGTAAATCCTTGCTTGGTGGTTGGTCTTCAATCCACTCAACTAAACCAACACGATATGGCTTTTCTCTGACATATTCTAAGACGCGAAATCTCTGCTGTCCTAAAGTTAGCATCTTCATGCGGTCATCTGGTAGCCGTTGGTAATGAATGATTTCCGCACAGCAGCCAACATTTGCCATCGCTCCTTTTGATTGATCGAACATCAAAACACCAAACCTGCGATCGCTTTCCAGAATCGTGTTCATCATGATTCTGTAGCGAAATTCAAAGATATGCAGTGGTAATGGTCTGGTGGGAAATAGAACTACTTCGGGTAACGGGAACAGAGGTAATTCGCGAACCGCAATTTTAGAAGAAGATGTCATTGTTGCCTTGGTATAAATTTAATCTTTAAAAGATATTATTTTTGGATTTTCCCGTTTGCTGCTTACATTCTATCATTTGTTTTCTAGCTAAATAAAAAGCCCTGAGACATATTTATTCAGGGCTACGTAAATATTCATACTAAGGGTTGTTAGTTGTCAAGAGTCATCAGTCAACAGTCAAGGGTGCAAAAACACTTTTGACTCTTGACTTTTGACTCTTGACTTTTGACTTTTGACTCTTGACTTTTGACTTTTGACTCTTGACTTTTGACTTTTGACTCTTGACTCTTGACTTTTGACTCAAACTATCCACGCTCCCATTTACAATTTGACTTCAATATCGACACCAGATGGCAAATCAAGTTTCATCAAAGCATCGATAGTTTTAGAAGAAGGCTGATAAATGTCAATTATGCGACGATGGGTGCGAGTTTCAAAGTGTTCCCGTGAGTCTTTATCTACGTGAGGCGATCGCAGTACACAATATATCCTGCGTTTTGTTGGTAAAGGAATCGGTCCTATGGCTGTAGCGTTAGTCCGGTTAGCTGTCTCTACAATCTTCTCGCAAGATGTATCCAATAAGCGACGGTCAAAAGCCTGTAAGCGAATTCTAATTTTCTGCTGTTGTAGAGTTGCCATCTTTAATTGTCCAGGTTCTGATTATTTAGGGGACTGGGGACTAGGGACTGGGGACTGGGAAATGGGAAATGGGCAATTGGGCTTTTCCCAAGAGTTAAATTCCTAATCCCTAATCCCTAGTCCCTAAATTTTAGGTCAGAGAAAGGAGCAGAGAGGCATTATACCATCTCTGCTCCATGTTTTGATTAAATTACAAAAGTGTTACTTCAATATTTTAGATACGACACCCGCACCGATAGTGCGACCACCTTCACGAATAGCGAAGCGCATACCTTGTTCAATAGCGATCGCGTTGATTAATTCCACACTCATTTTAATGCGGTCTCCGGGCATTGTCATTTCTGCATCGCTACCATCATCGGCAGTGAATGCTGTAATTGTGCCGGTTACGTCTGTTGTCCGCACATAAAATTGAGGACGATAGCCAGGGAAAAATGGAGTCTTGCGACCACCTTCTTTTTCTGTCAGGATGTACACTTCACCTTCAAATTGGGTGTGGGGAGTAATCGAACCGGGTTTTGCTAGCACCATACCGCGTTCAATATCAGTCTTCTGAATACCCCGCAGTAGTACACCGGCGTTATCCCCAGCCATACCTTGGTCAAGACTCTTCTTGAACATCTCAATACCAGTTACGGTAGTGGCGCGAGTGTCTCTGATACCCACTAGTTCGACGTTATCGCCGACTTTGACTATACCACGTTCAATCCGACCTGTGGCAACAGTACCGCGACCTGTGATGGAGAATACGTCTTCAATCGCCATCAAGAAAGGCTTATCGATATCTCGCTCAGGAGTGGGGATAAACGAATCTACAGCATCCATTAGCTCATAGATTTTATCTACCCACTCATTTTCACCCCGTTTGGTCTTAGGATTCTTAGCCATTGCTTCGAGAGCTTGCAGACCAGAACCTTTGATAATGGGGATGTCATCACCAGGGAAATCATAGCTGGTGAGCAATTCTCTCAGTTCTAGTTCTACTAGTTCCAAGAGTTCTGGGTCATCCATCAAGTCTTCTTTGTTCAAGAAGACAACCAAGCTGGGTACACCCACTTGCTTTGCTAATAGAATGTGTTCGCGAGTTTGGGGCATTGGACCATCGGTAGCAGCTACTACCAGGATGCCTCCATCCATCTGTGCCGCACCGGTGATCATGTTCTTCACATAGTCAGCGTGTCCGGGACAGTCTACGTGGGCATAGTGACGATTTCCGGTTTCGTACTCAACGTGAGCGGTATTAATTGTAATACCCCGTGCCTTTTCTTCCGGTGCGTTATCGATTTGATCGTAACCCTTAGCGATCGCTTGACCGTTAGCTGCTAAGGTCATGGTGATGGCTGCCGTTAACGTAGTTTTACCGTGGTCAACGTGTCCAACAGTACCGATATTTATGTGGGGTTTATTCCTTTCAAACTTTGCGCGTGCCATTAATTCTCGTTTCCTTTATCTAACTAAGCGTTCCCTTTGCTTTTAGCAATGATAGTTTCAGCTACGCTGCGAGGCACCTCTTCGTAGTGGCTGAACTCCATCGTGAAGATACCCCGACCTTGGGTCTTCGACCGGATATCAGTGGCGTAGCCAAACATGGTCGCTAGTGGAACTTTGGATGCCACCTTAGCGAGTCCCTGTTCAGTGCTTTGGCTTTCAATCTGCCCCCGGCGGGAGATGAGGTCGCCAATGACGTTCCCGATATAGTCTTCAGGAACTTCTACCTCAACTTTCATCATAGGCTCTAACAGCACAGGTGAAGCTTTCATAACAGCCTCTTTCATCGCCATTGAACCAGCGATTTTGAAAGCCATTTCCGACGAGTCTACATCGTGGTAAGAACCATCAATCAATGTTGCTTTAACATCAATTAATGGATATCCAGCGATAACACCAGATTCACAGCTTTCTTTCATTCCCTGTTCGGCAGGTCCAATGTACTCTTTCGGTACGATACCACCAACAATCTTGGAGACAAATTCAAAGCCAGTTCCTGGTTCTCCGGGTTCCAAATTGATCACAACGTGACCGTATTGACCCTTACCACCACTCTGACGGATAAATTTGCCTTCTACTTTGTTGACAGCTTTACGGATGGTTTCGCGGTAAGCTACTTGTGGCGCACCCACATTCGCTTCCACCTTAAATTCTCGCAACATTCGGTCTACAAGAATTTCTAGGTGTAACTCTCCCATCCCTGCAATCACGGTTTGGTTGGTTTCCGGATCGACGCGGACACGGAAGGTGGGATCTTCTTCTGAAAGTGATTGCAGAGCCTTGGACAACTTGTCCATGTCATTCTTGGTTTTGGGTTCAACCGCTACCGAGATGACAGGCTCAGGAATAAACAAAGATTCCAGAATTACTGGTGAACCTTCATCACAGATAGTGTCACCTGTTAAGGTGTCTTTCAATCCCAGGGCTGCTCCCAAATCACCCGCTCGCAGTTCATCGACATCTTGTCGGTCATCTGCCTTCATCAGAACTAAGCGGGAAATCCGTTCTTTTTTATTCTTGGTAGCGTTGAGGACGTAGCTGCCCTTCTTAAGAACCCCAGAATAAACCCGAACGAAGGTAATGCGACCATAAGGGTCAGCCATAATCTTGAATGCGAGAGCCGATAGGGGTTCGTTATCATCAGCTCGACGCTCAACAGTATCACCATTCAGCAGTAAGCCTTGAATTGGCGGTACTTCACTTGGTGCTGGCAGATAATCTACAACCGCATCCAGCATCAGCTGCACGCCTTTGTTTTTGAAGGCTGAACCACAAAGTACTGGGACAATTTTACCTGCAACTGTGCCTTTACGCAGTGCCGTACTGATTTCATCTGCTGTCAGTTCTTCGCCCTCGAAGTACTTGCTCATCAGATTGTCATCGGTTTCTGACACTGCTTCCACTAACTTGACGTGGTATTCTTGCGCCTTTTCTTGCATGTCGGCGGGGATATCGGTTACTTCGATATCTGTTCCCTGGTCATTGTTGTAAATATGTGCACGCATCTGCACTAAGTCAATAATGCCTTTAAAGTCGTTTTCGGCACCGATGGGCAGTTGAATAGCGATCGCATTTGCTCGCAGGCGATCGCGCATTTGTTCGTGAACTCGATAAAAGTTCGCCCCTGTGCGATCCATTTTGTTAATAAAGGCGATCCGAGGCACTTTGTAACGGTCTGCTTGCCGCCACACTGTCTCTGACTGCGGTTGCACGCCGCCCACTGAACAAAATACTGCAATTACACCATCCAACACCCGCATGGAACGTTCTACTTCAATTGTGAAGTCAACGTGACCCGGTGTATCGATAATGTTAATTTGATGGTCTTTCCAGCTGGTTGTAATCGCAGCGGCAGTGATGGTAATTCCCCGCTCCCGCTCTTGTTCCATCCAGTCTGTTACGGCTGTTCCTTCATGGACTTCGCCGATTTTGTGAATAATTCCAGAATAAAACAATATTCTCTCTGTTGTTGTCGTCTTGCCCGCATCTATATGCGCCGCAATCCCAATATTGCGTACTCTCTCTAGTGGGATCGTACGTGCCACAGTTGCCTCCTAAGTTTTCGCCTCATGATATCTTGTATATTACACTTGGTTAAGTTTCTATACTTTTACGGAAAACCGCCTTTTCTTATAGAAATCCACGATATATCGCTTTTTTGCTGGCGATATACCGGTTCTCTACGTAATTTAGACATTCTGCCACATCTGACAGATCAGAATGCCTTTTAGTAACGATAGTGAGCAAAAGCTTTGTTAGCTTCAGCCATCCGGTGCGTTTCTTCGCGCTTGCGAATAGCGTTTCCGGTTTCGTTGGCAGCATCCATTAATTCATTTGCCAGTCTGCTTGCCATTGTCCGTCCGGGTCTAGCCCTGGAAAACTGTACCAGCCAGCGCAATGCTAACGTAGTACCCCGGTCGTTACGTACTTCCATCGGTACTTGGTAGGTTGCTCCACCAACCCGACGCGCTTTTACTTCTACTAAAGGCGTTGCATTTCGCACTGCTCTTTCAAAGGTTTCTAAGGCATTCGCACCAGTGCGTTCCTCAATTGTTTTCAACGCTTCATAAACAATCCGTGCGGCAAGTGATTTCTTGCCATGACGCATTATCCGCCTAATTATCATGCTAACAAGACGACTGTTATACACTGAGTCAGACGGAACTGGGCGCTTTTTAATAACACCACGACGAGACATACTTTACCCTTACTTCGGATTTGCGAACCAGATTATATGCGTTACATGCGATCGCAGCGACGCTGACAACTTAACTTGTTGCCCAAAACTTGACACAACAAGGCGACAACATTATATACCTTAATATCAAACCAAATTAAAATGCTGCTGTCGCTGACAGCATTCTCAGTTCCTGCGCGCACCTGGTGTAGGTGGAAGCTTTACCAATTTAACTTGATTTCACTCAAAATGTGCTAGCATCTCTGATTGCTGCCGTTTCTGAGCAAGCCTCCAGCAAAGGAGCATACCCTTGGGGAAGCTGCTTTACGTCTACACTAACGTTAACCGTTTTTTGGTGCTATACACTTCATGAAGCAATTAATCGCATAAAAAGCGATTAATTAACTATCATTCTATTTTTTCGCTGCTTTCGGACGCTTGGTTCCGTATTTGGAACGACCTTGCTTCCGGTCTTTGACTCCGGCTGTATCTAAGGTGCCACGAATGATGTGGTATCTTACCCCTGGTAAGTCCTTCACCCGACCGCCACGAATCATCACAACGGAGTGCTCTTGCAGGTTGTGACCAATTCCGGGAATGTAAGCTGTGACTTCAAATCCGGAAGTCAGTCGTACCCGTGCTACTTTACGTAGAGCTGAGTTTGGTTTTTTCGGTGTAGTCGTGTATACTCTGGTACATACGCCCCGACGTTGGGGGCATTGCTTTAGAGCTGGGGACTTGGTTTTCTGACGCGCTTTTTCGCGTTCGGTTCGGATGAGCTGCTGTATTGTTGGCATGAGTTACAGCGCGTGAAGCTGCTTTAAGGTCTAAGTTTCAACAAATCCCTATTATATCGTTTTCTGCGGGTTTTGTGTCAAATTTTTAGGGATTAGGGATTAGGGACGCTTGGACTAGGTGCTAGAGTGGAGAAAGAATTGCCGCAGCCACAGATAGCGATCGCGCTTTTGTTATGAAAGCGAAAACCACCGCCCATAAGATCCTCTGAATAATCGAGTATTAAATCATTGATGTAATTTAACGAAGCAGCGTCTATGAGTATTTGGATGCCGTGACAATCAAACAGGCGATCGTCAAGTTTTACCGCTTCATCAAAAGACATATCATAAAACCACCCCGAACAACCACCGGCTTTCACTGCCAATCGAACGAAAATATTTGACGGCAGCTGCTTTGATTTTAATCGCCCGATTTCGCTGGCGGCTGCTTGACTCACTTGAATCATAGAATTTACATTCTAAAATTGAAAACCCCATCTTTATATTACAGATGGGGTTAGCATTTTACACTCTTTGCCAACAAGTTAAAACCTGCGGCGTTGTGCGTACAAAGTCTGTCTAATTGCAGATGCCCGAAAAATCAAGGGAATGGATGCCTGCGCTCCCGAAGGCTTTGTTTGTGTGCCCGTGTTGCTCCCAGGCTTAAGCACTTGAGGGTCTGCAAGATACAAGTTTAGAAACAGAAAAACGAATTATTTACTTTTGACAGCGGTCTTTGATTTTTCATCACTAGTGCGGGCGTAGTCGTCTTGGTAGCGCACAATATCATCTTCGCCTAAGTACTCACCATTTTGAACTTCAATCAAAACTAGAGAAATGACACCAGGATTTTCTAGACGATGAGTTGTACATTGAGGTACATAGGTTGACTGATTATTGGTTAGTACCACTTCTAGCTCGCCACAAACTACCTTAGCTGTACCACAAACGACAATCCAGTGTTCGCTGCGGTGATGGTGCATTTGCAAGCTAAGGCGGTGTCCCGGCTTAACTTCGATGCGCTTGATTTTGTATCCGCGCCCTTCTTCCAAAACCGTGAAAGAACCCCAAGGACGCAACTCAGTTGCAGCAACCCCTTTAGGAGTGCTGGCTGGAGCGATGGGCAGTGTGTTGATTTGTGTTGTTTCAGAAAATTGAGCCATAGTTACCTCATTAGGAGACATGACAAATTATTTGTACTCTTTACCATTGATGAAAAAATATGGCGCAATGTAGCAACCGTGAAAATAAGTAATTAAGTTCACCTTTACCAAACATAGCAGACCACATTACATGGTGTAATCGGTAACTACTGAAATTTATGTATCTACACCAAGTCTTCATTAAGCAAGAGGACAGCTTTGACTAACCTTTAAGAAAGGGAGTGGGGGAAGCGTGGTGT
>CASBQC010000092.1 GCA_949127805.1 Nostocales cyanobacterium PMM_0081 | reverse complement strand
AGTCGCTATATTCAACTTCGCTGGGTAATTCTTCACCAGCAATCAAAAACCACTCATCAGCTAACCAAGCTACGTTAGAACCGTATTTTTTGCTAAATTCTTGTTGAAGCGATCGCACTTGGGAAATCACTTCTATTGCTTTTTCTTCAGTTACTGGTATAAGTTCATCTTTCTCTAAACGAAACCGCGTCAAACCTACAGGTACTACCGCTACTGATGCTACTCCAGGCACTTCCCCAGTAGAAAATGACGCTAAATCCCGCAATGTTTGTTCTAAATGTTTGCCATCATTTATACCAGGACAAACGACGACTTGAGCATGAATTTGCAGTCGTCTTTCTTGAAACCACTTCAGTTGTTGTAAAATTTGTCCCGCACGGGGATTTTTTAACAATCTAATTCTAATTTCTGGTTCGGTAGCGTGAACCGAAACATATAACGGAGACAGTCGCATTTTTTCAATGCGCTGCCATTCTCGCTCTGGTAAATTGGTAAGAGTTAAATATGAGCCATACAAAAAGCTTAAGCGATAATCATCATCTTTAAAATACAAGCTTTCTCGCTTACCTGGTGGCTGTTGATCGATAAAGCAAAATGGACAGCGGTTATTACACTGAATTAAATTATCAAACAGCGCGGTTTCAAATTCTAATCCTAAATCTTCGTCGTAGTCTTTTTCAATTTCAATATGATGAGTTTTTCCTTTCTCGTCTAAAACTTCTAATTCGAGAACTTCATCAGCGCACAAAAACTGATAGTCAATTAAATCACGGGGATGCGTACCATTGATAGCAACGATCGCATCCCCCACCGCAAAGCCAATTTCCGCAGCAATGGAATCTGGTAATACCCCAGTAATTCGGGCAGGATGAATGGTAGACATGGGTCAATGGTCAAGGGTCAAGGGTCAAGGGTCAAGGGTCAAGGGTCAAGGGTCAAGGGTCAAGGGTCAATTAAATTTGGACTATTGACTATTGACTCTTGACTTTGGACTCTTGACTTTGGACTATTAATTATTCTTCAACATTCCAGTTGCGATCGCACTCAAGATAGCTGCCCCAAATGCCAAACGATACCAAACAAAGATCCAAGTGTCTTTTCTTTGAAGATATCGCAATAGCCAAGCGATGGAGATATAAGAAAATATAAACGCAGATAATGTTCCTACACCTATCAACACTAAGTCAATCTTACCCAAAGCTTCTTTGAAAAATTGATATAAAGTGACAATTGTCAAGGTAGGAATGCCTAAAAGAAAGGAAAATTTGGCGGCTGTCTCCCTTTCCAACCCCAAAAACAAAGCGGTGGTTAAAGTTGAACCTGAACGAGATACTCCCGGTGCCAAAGCCAGCATTTGTCCTAATCCAATCAGCAGTCCATCGCGAACCCTCAAGCTGTTAAAATTGCGTTTGCGGCTACCGAATTTTTCCGCTGCCCCTAAGAAAAGTGCCATCACAATGGAATTGATGGCGATCGTTGTCATGCTGTTAATTGCAGAGTTTTCATCGTTTAATACCTTCTTCAGTAGAAATCCTCCCACCAAAGCAGGCAAAGTACCAACTGCTACACCTACCAATAATTGCCATTCTTCGCGACGCCAGTCTTTTTCTTGGAAAGCTACCAACCCTCCACTCAAAATTTGACTAATATCTTTCCAAAAATAAATTACAACGGCAATCACGCTGCCAAATTGAATCGTCGCGACAAAAGACTTTTCTCCCAGCAGTTTCCAGCCTAATGCTTTGGTAAATACTTCAAGATGTGCCGTGCTACTAATGGGCAGAAATTCTGTTATTCCTTGCACAATGCCCAGAATAAATGCCTGAATTATTTCCACTATCAGGTTCGGTTCACCCGTTGCGACAGCGGAAGGCACTCCCACCTGTAATATATGACTTGATGCAGGCAATAGCAAATCTAGACCGATCGCTTCTAACATTATTCCCATTAATCAGACTCCCACATTACGTGCGTAATCTTACCGAATTATCCAACTTTACGCTTCTGTTGTCCTTCTGTCCGGTTCAGATAATTTTAGCCAATCAAAATTGAAGTAAAATAAATATGCCCCCCCAGGGGATTTATTGTTGTGATATCTTAAATAATATAAAGTTAAGTAAAGAATATTAAAAACTTTGATTAACAATACATTTTCTTCTTACGGTGCTTCTAATCCTTCAATTAATGCCCTAGACACCGAAACGGTGCAAAAAAGCCGAGAAGAGTTAGAGACAGTACTGTCTTTGAGTCCCTCATTGGGAGTGATGGCATCGTCTCGCCAAAATTGGTTAGTGTTTGCGGCAGCGGTATTTTTAGTATCTGTGCCCGTGTTTATCGAAGCACCGTTAGTGCGATCGCTACCTTTATTAAGTTTTGTATTAACAGGATTTTGGATTTGGCTGAGTTTTAGATTAATGTCAAATTCCGCAACTTATGTTTGGGGAGATTTACTCTTAGGGTTCAGCTGGAGTTGGTTAGCCGGCTCAATTTATTGGGGCTGGTTGCGTTGGGAACCGTTATGGCATTTACCAGTAGAGTCAATCGGGCTACCATTTGCTTGTTGGTGTTTAATGCGGAATTGGGGCAAAATCGGTAACTGGTTTTATTTCGGTTCTTTACTGGGTACGGCTTTAACCGACGTGTATTTTTATCTAGTAGACTTGATGCCCTATTGGCGGCAAATCATGCATGTCGAACCAGCTTTAGCATCACCAATATTACATAATGCTCTGGCGCAAGTACAAACACCTTGGGGAGAAACTTGGGCGTTAATTCTTGCCTTACTATTGTTGATTGCTGGCGTTTTGCCTTTAATTAAACGCCAACGGCATTGGTACGCCTTTAGTGGAGCGGTGCTGAGTACAATTTTGGTAGATAGCTTATTTCTGCTAGCTGCGATCGCGTCTTAAACAGGACTTACGCCAAAACCCTCTACAACTCTTATTCCTTGGCTTCCTTGGCGTACTTGGCGGTTCGTTTTTTAGTTTTAAAAGCGTATGCAAGTTGTAATCATTACAGGTGGCAGTAGTGGCATCGGACGTGGCATCGCTGAAGCTTTTGTTAAAGAAGATGCTCAAGTTGTGATTATTGGACGAAATAAAGAAAAGCTTAAATCTACAGTTCAAGCAATTGGTTTCAATTGCGTATGGCATCAAGCAGATGTCAGCAAGCGAAACGAAGTTACTGAAGTTGTTAATTTTATTGTTCAGCAATACGGCAATATTGATGTATTAGTCAACGCGGCAGGCTTTCCCCGCTGGTTGACAACGCTGACCCCCTTAGATGAAGCCGAAGAACTTTGGGATGAGGTGTTAAAAAGGATGAAGGATAAAAGATGAACGCGAGTGCGTCTCCCCCTGGGAGAAGGATGTTTCTGAGAAAGAATTTGAACGCTTATTTGAAAGAAAGCCCAAATAAAAACCTATCTTT
>CASBQC010000091.1 GCA_949127805.1 Nostocales cyanobacterium PMM_0081 | reverse complement strand
CTCCCCGACTCTCTAGACGGTCGTACTTAATCAAGGGCTTTCGCCGGCGTGGTAGGAACTGCGGACTAGAGGAGCAGAACGAACGTGGCTAAATCCCATTTCTTGTGCTATAATGCCAAGCTCATCAAATTCTGTCGGTGTCCAATATTTTTGTACTGGCAGATGTTCTAAAGAAGGACGCATATACTGACCGATAGTCAGGCGATCGCATCCTACATTTCTCAGATCCGCCATTGTCTCGATGACTTCATCAATGGTTTCACCGTGTCCCAGCATCAAACCTGATTTGGTGGGAATTGTCGGCTGAATCTCTTTGACTAGAGAAAGCACGCGCAAAGAGCGATCGTACTTCGCACCTCGGCGCACAGGACCTTGCAACCGTCGCACCGTCTCAATATTGTGGTTATAACAAGCAGGCTGCGCTTTCACAATCATCTCTATCCGCTGGCGTTGATTTTCTTCACCAGCACCCGCACCACCCCAAAAGTCAGGTGTCAGCACTTCGATTTGAGCTTCTGGGTTCAAAGCGCGGATAGTTTCCATCGTCTTCACAAAATGACCCGCTCCTTGATCTGGTAAATCATCACGAGCGACAGAAGTCAACACCACATAACGTAATCCCAAAAGCTGCACCGATTCGGCTATTTTTTCCGGTTCTCTTGAGTCTACAGGCATCGGTGCATGACCTTTATCTACTTGACAAAAAGCGCAAGACCGCGTACACGTAGGACCCATCAGTAAAAAAGTTGCCGTTTTTTGCGCGTAGCATTCCCCACGATTCGGGCAACGTCCTTCTTCGCAAATTGTGTGAATTTGGCGCTGCTTAATAATGCGTTGTACCGTCGAGAGTTCACTAGCTTTACCAATTGGACGACGTAACCACGTCGGCATTGCCATAATCTCTGATTTGAGTTGGGCTGGTTGTGAAGAGGTCATAAGTAATTCCAGATGCAAAATTCAGTTATATGATTTACGCAACATAACGAAAAAATCAAGATTTTGGGTAATGGTAATAGGTAATAGGGGGAGCCAGTATTCCCAATGCCCCATGCCCAATACCCTGTGATTTAAATATCACATTTACACAAATATCACATAACATCAGTATACGCTCTATAAAATACCTAAAATATTGTCATTTCTAGTGGAAATTACTATCCCCCGATCAATATAAATGTCAGATATAGTGGGAAGATTCTCAACCTGAATTGGCAAAGCCGCCATCTCAACCTAAAGTTTCTGTTAGAGTAATCAGTCGTGGCAAGTAACAAGATTCTAGTTATCGATGACACTACAGTTGTCAGGGTGAAAGTACGGGAAATGTTGCCTCCGGGCAATTTCGAGGTACTGGAAGCAAAAGACGGCTTAGAAGGATTAAATTTCATTCGTCAGGAAAAACTCAGCCTGATTATGTTGGATTTCCTTTTGCCGAAAATGAGTGGCTGGGAAGTTTTCCAGCAGATTCAAGCTCAACCAGAACTAAGAAAGATTCCTTTAGTTCTCATGTCTGGTCGTAAAGAAGAGGTGACGGAGAAAATCCCCGAACCCTTTGAATATTTTGAGTTTCTCGGAAAGCCTTTTGACCAAAAGCAACTAATTGCCTCAATTAAGTTAGCGATGACAAAAGCTAAACAGCCACGTCCAGAAGCAGCTTCTGTGGCAGCTGTTGCTGGGACAAATGGAGCTGTAAAATTAGAAGCGATCGCTCCTAATGCCGAAATTGCAGCATTAAATGATAAAATTGTCAAGATGCAAGCAGAAATTGATGGTTTAAAGAAACAGTTAACTCAAGTTGTGACTTTTATTAAACAGAAAATCAAATAGCGATGCTTTCTCTTCTCAAAACCTTTGTCGAATCAGGCTTTTAGCTTTTGTTGCCATTTAGGAAAATCTCAAATCCGCTTTTAAATTTATTAAGCCTACCGATACCCTTAAGCAAAAGGTAAAGGTAGGCTTTTTATTGTTTAGACTACAAAAATCATACCAAAAAGTTTTTTAATCTTTTCATTTTTGAGGACACCCCAAAATATGATAAGCACTGATGATTTTGCAGCACCGACTGAAAGAAAAGAGCGATCGCTCTGGTTTATTCTTCTCAGTTAGATGAAAGTCAGTTCCCCTACAGGATAAAAATTGGTAATTAAAAAAAATAGGAGTTAAGAGTTATGAATTCATAACTCTTAACTTCTAATACCAAATGGATAATTGGTATAACTCCTAACTCATAGCTTAATTTACAACTTTTCTGGCTGCTGAGGATTAACAGCACTTACCTGAGCTTTAACAACCATTCCTGGTTGCAAAAATGGAGTATTCGCAACGGAATTGTTAGCCAAAGTAAACAAGGGATTTGACAAAATACCCGCTATAGAAGTGGCGATTAAAGTTACTATCAAACCCACTTGCAAAGGTCTGAACCCAGGCAAATTCCAACGCACTTCCGGATAATTTTTCACCGCGTCGGACATCTCTTGAGGTTCTTTGACTACCATCATTTTGACTACGCGAATGTAGTAGTAGATGGAAACAACGCTGGTAACTAAGCCTAACAAGACTAGCCAGTAAAGACCAGCTTGCCAACCAGCCCAGAAGATGTAAATTTTGCCAAAGAATCCCGCTAGCGGTGGAATTCCACCCAAGGAAAGTAGGGAAATACTTAATCCCAGAGTTAGCAGTGCATCTTTTTGATACAACCCTGAGTATTCGGCGATCTGGTCGGTTCCCGTCCGCAGCGAAAAGAGAATCACGCAGCTAAAGCCGCACAGGTTCATAAACAGGTAAACCAGCATGTAAAAAATCATACTGGAATATCCGGCTTGGGTGCCAGAAATCAAGCCAATCATCACAAACCCAGCTTGTCCAATAGATGAATAAGCTAGCATCCGTTTCATGCTGGTTTGGGCGAGGGCGACTACGTTACCCAATACCATACTCAGAACTGCGAGGGCAATGAAGACGAATCTCCACTCGTCCACAGCTAGGGGGAAGACTGTTGTTAGCAAGCGGATGGCTAAAGCAAATCCGGCGGCTTTGGAACCGACGGATAAAAAGGCAATCACAGGTGTGGGAGCGCCTTCGTAAACGTCTGGTGTCCACTGGTGGAAGGGCGCGGCAGAGATTTTGAAGCCAATACCTGCGATTACGAAAACCAGCGACATCACCAAACCTAAAGATTGACCAAGCTTGGCTGTGGCAATGCCCAACGCGATCGCACTAAATTCTGTTTGCCCACCCGATAACCCATACAGCAGCGAAACACCATACAAAAATACTGCTGTACTTGAAGCCCCAATCAACAGGTATTTTAGCGCCGCTTCATTAGAGCGAGGATCACGCTTGGTATAACCTGTGAGCAAATAAGAGGAGATACTCAGGGTTTCTAAGGAGATAAAAGTCATCACCAACTCATTTGCTCCAGAGAGGAACATCCCTCCGAGGGTAGCTGTGAGCAAAATAGCGATGAATTCTGCTAAAGGGGTGCCACTCTGCTCAACGTAGCCAATAGACATACATATGGTAGCGATCGCAGACAAAGCAATGATCCCGCGAAAGACGATGCTGAGGTCGTCACCGTTAAAGCCACCGCTAAACGAGATGGGATTGATATTATCCCATTGAAAATAGAGGGCGACGATGGAGCTAAATAAACCTGCGATCGCCAGATATCCAATCCAGCGTGCGGATGTACGTCCCAAAATCAAATCAACAATCAAAACCGTCATAAGGGTGATAATCACAATCCCCTCTGGCAGAATTGTTCCAGCATTCAACTGGGATGCAAGATTAGCAAAATCCATGATATGTATAGGTTTTGGCGATTAGACATTCAGGCTAACTCTGTTCACTCTAGCAATTTTCGCGCCTGAAGTTACATAAAAAATAGTAGCTTGTCGTTACTACACCCCACTATTGTGCTATCTAATTAAATTATGTTGAGATTTACCTTTGATAATTCAAAAATAAAAATAACAATAAGCAGTTCAGCAGATAGCTGAACTGCTTGTTTTGGATTAAATTAGGCTTGACAAAAGCATAAAAATGCTTTAACCAATATTTCCTACGTTTGCTCTTATTGACTTGAAGACTTAATAGCGTCTGTTGCCTCTGTCCCAATTGCCACCACCACCGCCTGAGCGAGAACCTTTCTCCTCCCGTGGTCTTGCTTTGTTAACTTTCATTGCGCGCCCCATCCATTCTGCACCATCCAGAGCTGCGATCGCAGCGTCTTCTGCCGCTGATGATTCCATTTCTACGAAACCAAAGCCGCGTGCGCGACCTGTTTCTCTATCTGTCGGTAATTGAACCCGGCTGACGGTGCCGTACTCTGCAAATACCTTACTAAGGTCGTCTTCTGTGACGCTGTAGGACAGGTTCCCTACGTAAATTGACATGAAATTCTCCAAAATCCATTGATGCAGATATGTTCATTCGGAGAGGCGGCTGCAATTATTGCTAAAAACAATATCCGTATCGCCGAACTCACTTCATTTCGATTTTATCCTAACATAACTTATTTATAATAAAGGGTATATCTGCCCATTTATGTTAATGTTTAGTAAAATGTATTACAAGTAACTAAATTTATATTTTTTTTATATTATTCACTCGCTCAAAATCAAGTTTGCTGCTGAAATTCTTCTTTCCTCACTAATAACTGCAATGCTTGCCATTTTGTTTGATTGTAAGAACAGTTTAAAACACAAGCATAAAAATCTAACCAACTACACACACCAGTTAGTAATTGGGGTTTAAACCAAGGACTACGAAAATTAGATGATTGAAGTTTAATTTTTAGTTCATCTCTAAGTCTATCTGCCAATGTGATTAACTCTCTATGTAAGACAGTACTTATTTTTAGCGCAATTACTTCGTCTACTTGAACCGTTACTTTCCGGCGTACTTCATTTATCAGTGCTTTCAAAACTTGATTAGTAAATTCGGTGTTCAATCGTTGCTTTAATTGTTGATGAATAACAATTTTTAGACCAGCATAAGGACTATCACAAAAAATAATTTCTGGCTCTTGTTTGCGAATTGCTGTATACGCACTTTTTACCGCTTCCGCAGTTTTTTCTCTATCAATTCGCTCAGTTGAAAGTGCTATTTTTCGCTACTTCTCCCGATAAACCAAAATAAAAGCTTCTTGTTCAGGAGTCAGTTCGCTAATAATCCCAGTCATTGCAATAACACTCTTCTTGTAGGGTGGATTAACGAAGTGTAACCCACCGCTATTTAACAGCGCATTTCGAGGCTAAACGACTAAAAATGTTTTAATCAGCAACATAACGCCAGCCTTCAGGCTCATATTCTCTTTGAATTTGCACCATCCAGCTACCTTGGGGAATCGAAATTGGCTTATGTTCCTCATGTGCCAGTAACGCCTTATCTGAAAACACACGCAGATAAAGGGTGTCATCTTTTTGTAACAATTCCGCCTCACCCTCAGCAATGCGGTGCTTGTGTCCGGTGACTTCACCGGACGCCAAAGTCAAGTGAGGTATATTTTGTCCTTCGACTTGCGGCACAGGCAGTAAAATAACATCACCTTGTCGAATCGGTTGCATAGATTTCCCTCTATAAATGTAGGTAAAATCCCACTTTGCTGTTGCTCTCAAATTTGGTTTAATTTTGGCACAATCTTTTTGGAATTGGGCATTGGTAATTTGAGGAGGGGGAAAGGGGAAAGGGTAAAGGG
>CASBQC010000090.1 GCA_949127805.1 Nostocales cyanobacterium PMM_0081 | reverse complement strand
TCAACACATGGGATCAAGTGGGTGGACCAGAAGGTTTGCCTATCAACTTCGTTTATCGCTCTGACAGCAGTGGTACCACCAGTATTCTCAGCACCTTTACTCAACGCGCTTGTGGATTCCCCGTACCTCCTTTCACAAATGGTGACGGTGTAGTAGGTAGCTCTGGGGTCGTTTCCACAGTTCAGTCTGTTGAAGGATCAATCGGTTATGTAGAAAGTGTCATTGCCCTTGGAGCAGGGGTACCTGTTGCCACTATTGACACCACCATTGAAGGTCCAACCTATGTGGTCTTCCGTGGTAGCTACAGCGATCCAGTCAGAGCAGTTGCGGCTAGAGAGCAGTGCTTATTCCTCACAGGTCCTGAAGCCGGTGCAAAGGCAATTGGTCTAGGTTATGTAGTGCCCGGTCAAGATCCTTCTGTTTGTGATGGCATCCAAGTTCCTGATGTAATTACTCCAGTAGAACCTCCAGTAGAACCTCCAGTAGAACCTCCAGTAGAACCTACTCCAGAACCTACTCCAGAACCTACTCCAGAACCTACTATTGAAGAGTAAGTTGGTTTCTAAATAAGTGATATCTAAGAAACTTGAGTTCTAGAGCATCGCTACAGTAATATCAAAAACCCGGTTTATTTGTAGAGACGTGCTGTTTGCAGCGTCTGTACTTAGAAAAACCGGGTTTTTGCTTCGTCAGTTTGATGCGGTGACAATGGCTCAACTAGAAATTGAAGATATTTAGAGTCAGAAGTAGTAATACCAATTCTGCGTGAGGTTGCGCTTAATAACCCGACGAGTGAACTCGCGGCTACATAAACTAAGTCCACCTTGTCCTAAGGGACACGCTTCTCTTCTCCTGTCGGAGACGCTGCGCGAACGAGAGGCTTCGCGAACGTGGGCTAATTAGCGCTCTTCCATCACTTTCGCCAAAGAAAATTTGAAATCCTATTTTCACGTTAGTCCGCGCACCATCCGGACTTTGTTTGTGTAGCCGCGACTTCCAGTCGCTTCAATTATTCTTAGCTTAGTGCCGATCGCTGATGGTTTTACTTTGGCGTTAAAGCTTACCCAGCCATCTTCTTAGCTAATTCCAACTGTCGCTGCTTTTGCTGCATCCGTAATCTTTTATCCTCAGTGAGGCTATCAAAACAGTGTGGGCAAGAAATGCCTAATTCATATTTTGGGTCAGCTTTATCTTCGCTCCTAATTGGATGTCCACAACTAACACACTTGTCATAAGTTCCTTCTCCCAAAGAGTGAGAAACGGCAACTCGTTCATCAAAAACGAAACATTCCCCGGACCACAAGCTTTCTTCGGTGGGAACTTCTTCTAAATACTTGAGAATGCCACCTTTAAGATGATATACTTGCTCAAAGCCTTGAGCAAGCAAGAACGAAGAAGCTTTTTCGCAGCGAATTCCCCCTGTACAGAACAAAGCCACCTTTTTGTGTTTAGAGGGGTCGAGGTTGTCGCGAACATAATCGGGAAATTGCCGAAATATTTCAGTTTGCGGATTTTGCGCTCTTTGGAATGTACCGATATCTACTTCATAATCGTTGCGAGTATCAATCACGGTGACTTCTGGATCGCTAATTAGGTCATTCCAATCCTGAGGACTAATATAAGTGCCAACTTGCTGATTTGGGTCAACTTCTGGCAAACCCAAAGTCACAATTTCTGGCTTTAAGCGGACTTTCATTCGCTCAAATGGCGGTGTGTCAGTATAAGATTCTTTATGTTCTAAATCTGCCAAAAAAGGATCGGAACGCAGAAACGATAAAACTGACTCAACGCTGTCACGCGAACCGGCAATTGTACCGTTAATGCCTTCTTTTGCTAGCAAAATCGTTCCTTTAACGGATTGTGCTTGACAGTAAGACAGCAGAATGCTTTGCTTTTCGGCAAAATCTGGCAAGTTAACAAATTTATAGAATGTTACAACTAACATCGTTACCCCCCTTTCGGAAAAAAACAACATATGTTAGAATAAAGATAGCAGTTTAATTGACTTGCTTTTTTCATTTTATGGGGGTTTAGCTCAGTTGGTAGAGCGCCTGCTTTGCAAGCAGGATGTCAGCGGTTCGAGTCCGCTAACCTCCATTATCAATATTATGACTTACGCAGAATGATGAAAAAACGTTCGCCCTTGGCGTTGCCGGAGGCTACCACAGAGGCGCAGAGGACACAGAGAAATAAGAGTTAGGGAGAGTTTTTGCGCTCATTCCTAAGTATGTTGAAAGACTACCGATAGATTATTGGCTGGCATTTGGTAAGTATTTATCAAGTTAAGATTTTGTGCTTTTGCCGCTTCTACAACCTCATCTAAGTCACGCACACCCCAGTTTGGGTTTTGTGCGCGTAAAGAACTGTCAAAAGCTGCATTACTTGGTGAGGTATGTTCACCGTTTTGTTTGAAGGGACCATATAAATAAAGGATGCCTAATGGTGGTAAGATGCGATCGCTTATTGCCATCAATCCCAAGCAGGCTCCCCAAGCAGAAATGTGAATCATATTGATGTTGACTATGGCTGTAATTTGGGTGGTATCTGGTACAGCCAAAACTGACGCACTAGCATCTAAATCGAGAGGTGGATAAAGATTATCAGATGGTGAATGTGCAGTCCAGGCAGCAATACTAGCTCGCGATCGCGGGTTAGGATCGGAAGGTAGCCATTTGCGAGGTTTGAGGTGTGGGGCAAAATATACTGCATGTTCTCCAGTACCGCTGGCTACTTCCAAAATAGTGCCACTTGCAGGTAGAACTTGTAAAAGTATTTCTAAAATAGCTTCACGGTTGCGTTCGGTTGCTGGTGCAAATTGTCGTGCATCTTCTGGTGTATTCATCAGTAATCTATGATTTGCGTTTATTGCTGAAATTGAGTTAATAACCAAGCGCTTACTTTACCATGATTCATTTGACGAGTACGACGGAAAGCTTCTTCTAATAGAGAAATTGCTAATCCAGGTAATACTTGAGAATGCGTAATTTTCTCTTCCTTCGGTACCCGCGATCGCGGATACCGAAAACTTGTACATCCCAAGTAGCGACAATCCAAGTATCGCTTTGTATTTTTGTTTGTAATTCACTCCGAAGTGGGGGGTGAACCTGGAAAAAAGCGATCGCTTAATATAGGACTCCTATTTCAAAATGAAATACACCTAGGGTGTGATTTCTTCGCTGATATTCCTACGGAAGTTTAGGAAAAAATTGAAGGACGATCTATTAGACATCTCCGAAAAAGAATGTAGAGACTACCAAGTGCTACGTCTCTTGGGGTTCGGGCAACGCATAGTTCATTTCCACTCCTATGTCTATTGAGGGGATTATAGAAAAACTCAATGCTATCAAGCCTGTTATTGAACCTGCTAAGTAGGGCTTGCCAAATTCAATATACATTGTCCGAAGCGAGTGTAGCGTTCGCCTTGACGGAGCCGACGCACCAGAAGCGTCCCGAAGGGAAGCCGAACGTTCGTGTAGCGTCTTTCATAGGAGAAGCAATTCGCTTGCGGTTTGCGATTGCTTCCCTTCGGTCGCTTCGGACATAAATATTTTTGCATACCCATTTACCTTACTTGCTGATGGATTTGCACTCTTTTTTCTAAATTTGTGAGAAATCCTGGTTATTTTTGTATGAATATTTAATTAAAGAACAATATTTTCATAACCTTTTGATTCTCTCGTCTTTACTCTTTAATTCTAATCTAAGCTATGAGCAACAAATTCATGAGAAAGCTCGAAACTAGTTGCGTAATCATCAAATTTTTAAGGAGTGCACATGAGATCACTATTTAGTTTGAGTCGGTTGGCTACAGCAGCTTCTGTTGCTGCTTTGACTATGGGTTTTGCTTTTGTTGCACAGCCCGCTCAAAAAGCCTCTGCTCAACTCGCAGGTTCTGGTGCAACCTCCATTGCACCCTTGGTTGATCCCTGGTTCACCTCTCGCGGTCATAGCTACAGGGCTATTGGTAGCGGTGCAGGTCGTATAGAGTTCGAGAGCGGTATAACTGACTTTGTCGCTACCGACTTAGTTCTCCCTAACGTTCCTGGACAAGTTGTAACCAACCCAGTGAACCTTTCTGTTGCCTTTCCTTACAACGTACCTGGATTCAATGCTAGTCTGACCTCAGCGCAAATTTGTGGCATCATTGATGGCAGCATCAACACATGGGATCAAGTGGGTGGACCAGAAGGTTTGCCTATCAACTTC
>CASBQC010000089.1 GCA_949127805.1 Nostocales cyanobacterium PMM_0081 | reverse complement strand
GATGGGGGGATGGGGAGATGGGGAGACATTTTAGAATCCAATGCCCAATTACCATTATCACCTGAAAAGAGTTAGCCTTATGTCGGCGAAAATTGCATCTCCCAAAACATGAAGAAACGCAAAGCTTTGCTATTTAAGGTGCTGTTTGCGGCGATGCTGGCAATTAGCATCGTTACGATTTACAGCAATCCTCTACAAGCCTCATCTGTGGGGAAAGACACGCTGACGTTGATTACCTCACCTGATTATCCTCCCTACGAGTATTACGACACTCAGTCCGGGGAACGGAAAATCGTTGGCTTTGATATTGATATTGCGAATACTATTGCCAAACAACTCGGATTTCAACTCAAAGTGATGGAGTCGGATTTTAACGGTTTAATTCCCGCACTGCAAGCAAATCGGGCTGATTTTGTCATGGCAGGGATGACTCCCACCCCAGAACGCAAAAAGAATGTCGATTTTTCGATTATCTATTACCAAGCCAAAGATACCATTGTCGCGCCGAAAGCTAGCAACCTGAAACAACCTCAAGACCTTGCAGGTAAAACAGTCGGTGTCCAATTGGGGACAATCCAGGAAACAAACGCGAAGAAAATTGCCCAAAAAGTTACAGGTGTCAAGCTAAAACAACTCAACAAAGTGCCAGAAGCAATTCAGGAAATTAAATCGCGACGAATTGATGCGGCTATTGTTGAGGATACCGTGGCGAAGGGATTCGCGCAAGCTAATCCTGATTTAGAATTTAACTTGATTCCCTCAGAAGAGGGAAGTGGATCGGCGATCGCTTTCCCGAAAAACTCTTCTTTTGTTGAACCTTTCAACAAAGTTCTTCAGCAAATGAAGGATAAAGGTGAAATACAACAATTAGCAACCAAGTGGTTTTCACAAAACACTGCCGCATCCTCATCTGCACCCGCACCCAAAACCGGACTAAATCTCGATTTCACCAGAATCCTTCCCGACATCCCCTTTATTCTTCAGGGAATACCGCTAACTCTTTTGTTCACTTTCTGTTCAGTATTTTTAGGTTTAATTTGGGGGACAATATTATCTTTATTTAAAATTGCCGACATCAAGCCGCTGACTTTATTTGCTAATGCCTACACCTCTGTATTTCGAGGCACTCCGCTACTTTTACAATTGGCTTTGGTTTACTACGCAACCCCTCAACTTACAGGTTATGATATTTCCGCATTGCAAGCGGGTGTGCTAACTTTTACACTTAATTCTGGCGCGTATATGTCGGAAACTATCCGGGGAGGAATTCAAGCAGTAGATAAAGGACAAAGTGAAGCAGCAATGTCGATGGGTGTTTCTTACTGGTTGATGATGTGGGATGTAATTTTACCCCAAGCTTTAAAGAACATTTTACCAGCTTTGGTAAATGAAACTATCGGACTATTAAAAGATTCGGCGTTGGTGTCAACAATTGGTGTGGTGGAAATTTTACGCAGCGCTCAAATTATCGGCGCAAATAAATATATCTACTTTGAACCACTACTATTTGCAGGTTTTATTTACTATGTTTTAGTTATGGGTTTGACTTTTGGTGCTTCCGCTTTAGAAACAAGATTAAGACGAAGTGAGTAATTTCGTAGTGAGCGCTTCAGCGCTCTTCAAAACTATAAAATTTAACGGCTAAAGCCATTACTAAAAAAATATGAATCAAGCAGTAATTCGCACAGAGTTTCTTTATAAATCTTTTGGTAAAATCGATGTCCTCAAAGATATTTCGACAGAGATTTATCAGGGTGAAGTAGTCGCTATTCTTGGTCCTTCGGGTTCGGGTAAGTCTACTTTTTTGCGATGTATGAATTTGTTAGAACGTCCGACTAAAGGACGAGTTTACTTTAATGAGCAAGAAATTACTCAGCCAAAGACAAATATTCTTAAGATTCGCTCTTCTTTGGTGATGGTGTTTCAACACTTTAATTTGTTTCCTCACATGACGGTGCTGCAAAATGTCACTTATGCACCGATTAAAGTGAAAAAAGTTGATAAAGAACAAGCAAAGCAAAAAGGATTGGAGTTACTTGGTAAAGTAGGTTTGGCAGAAAAAGCGGATGTTTACCCATCTAAATTATCAGGTGGACAAAAACAACGAGTTGCGATCGCTCGTGCATTAGCGATGGAACCGCAAATGATTTTGTTTGATGAACCAACCTCAGCTTTAGATCCAGAAATGGTCAAAGATGTCTTGGAAGTAATGAAAGGTTTGGCACAATCGGGAATGACGATGGCAATTGTGACGCATGAAATGGGATTCGCTAGAGAAGTTGCCAGTCGAATTATGTTTCTCGACCGAGGAAGTATAGCGGAGGATACTACACCCAGCGAGTTTTTCCAAAATCCTCAGTGCGATCGCGCAAAGCAATTTCTCGAAAAAATGCTGTAATCTTTTTTGTGGCGCAAAGAAAGTAAACTATTGATTATAAGACTTACGCAAAAACTCTCTTAAACTCTTATTCCTCTGCGTCCCCTGCGTACTCTGCGGTTCGTTAAATTGATTCAATTGCCAAACATCAGTTTTCAACAGTCTGCCCTCGATGGCTCACATTAAATTCTAATCTGAGAATAGAGAAATGAAATCCACCTCACCGGATCGATCAATTCCTCATCCACTTGTTTTACCACCAGTGACGAAAGAAACAATTCAACGAGCGAGGGAGGGTGTTGCTTACGCACGCAACGCTGATGCTAATGAGGCGATCGCCGAAGCGTTACTGTCAGCAGAAGTTCTTGCTGAAGGTGGTTCGCAGGAGAAAATCACCGCTGAGGTGCGATCGCTAGTGTTGCGAACTATAATTCATACTTTTTTTCAAATTAAAGTTGAATTTCCCGAAGGCATTCTTCAAACACCCGCGCTAATTGCCGCTAATCATCTCAACCACATCGATCCATTTCTCCTACTATCAGAGTTGCCTGCAAACCCCTATTACCATATTTTGGGCGATGCCCGCACACTTTACAACAACTGGTGGAAACGTTTATTTCTGCGTTTAGCTAAAGGAGTAATTCCCCTAGAACGCATTTGGAAAGAAGAAATTGCAGTGATTTCAGGTGCAAAAGCTGGACGTGAAGATTTGGCTCAATTGGCAGATGATATTCAACAATATGTCCCTCAAGGCAATTCTATAGAGACACTGCGACGCTTAGATCGCATCGTCCAAGGGATTTTTGCTTGTGGAGATGGAATTATTCTGTTTCCAGAGGGGAAACTTGCCAGCGCTGAAGGTAATTTGCAACTACCCCTCAAGCGTGGTGCGGCAATTTATGCTTTGCGTTCTGGGGTGCCGATTGTACCTGTAGCGCTCATCGGTACTAAAGATTTGTATTTGAGAAAAGAATTAACTCTGCGTTTTGGGGAAGCGTTAATTTTTCCGCAATCTCATCGACCAAAGCCAAAAGAAATACAAGCTGTGTTGGATGAATTGCAAGCAGCGCTGGTTGCTTTGTTGCCAAAAGATTATCATGAACCAGAAGAACCAAAGTTATTACGTCACTTTTTGAATCGAATGTTTTGGTGATAAGAGGAAATCGGGAATAGAAGACTGAAAAAAACAATTAGCAATTACCGCGTTCCCAATTACCAATTAATAGTCGGCATTTGGAAATCTCCCGTAGTGAGGACTTCAGTCCTGATAATATTATCGGATTCGCTTTTTAAGAATTGGATCTACACGATTCCAAAGAGCGATCGCTTTACACAATCTTTGGTGGTTATCAGAAATTCCCGCAATCCCATCTTCTCCCCAACGGTATGCACGAAAACGCGCATGTTTGCAGTCATGATAAGTTTGTTTTAAAAATCAACGTAGTAAGCGAGTACAGCGCTTACTACAAAACTCACAAAAACTCTAAAGACTGACTGATGGAGGTAGCAGTACCGTATCAATTACATGAATAACTCCATTGTCTGTTTCGATATCTGGCTGAACGACTGTGGCATCATTCACCTTGACGCCATTGGAGGCATCAATTTTGACATCGGAACCTTCAACCGTCGTCGCTTTAGTGAGCTTAACGACATCAGCCGCCGTGACTTTGCCAGAAACCACATGATATTCTAGGATTTTTCTCAAGGTGAGGATATCTTGAAGCAGTGCTTCGACTGTTCCCGATGGCAACTTAGAAAAGGCTTCATCAGTTGGTGCGAAAACAGTGAATGGACCGGGACTCTTGAGTGTGTCTGCAAGACCAGCAGCCGTAACTGCCGCTACTAAGGTGGAGAAAGTCCCCGCACTCATGGCAGTATCAACAATATCAGGCATAGTTTTGATGATATTTGTGATAAATTGACGAAAAAACATCAAACATCTTCTAGCCTATGTGTTAAGTACATTTACACTCTCTACCGGTGGGAAGAAATAGCAAGGTTTTTTGTAAACACCGCTACTCTTGCTTTACACAATTTCCTTGGCTAAGAAATTGCTTGACTGTTGTCGGTTTGATAGACAACCTATTTGAAAATTAATTATGCGTTACCCAAAACCCTTTGTAGAGACGCGATTTATCGCGTCTTCGGATCATTTCCAACAGATGTTTAATGTAGATATTCTTATATTTGGATTAAAAATCAGCAATAAAGCAAAATCCCCCGTTTTTTAAGCGGGGGATTATCTTAACAATAAATTCAGCCTAGGGAGAAATGAGAACTGGATTTTAAATAAAATCCCAAATCCCAAATCTATGGCTCCAAAATCGATTTAGCGTCCAACACCTATATATTGGAACCCAGCGCGTACCATTTTTTCAGGATCGAGGAAATTACGACCATCAATCATTACCGGGTGGGACATCAACTTCGCCATTTTCGCGTAGTCGAGATTGCTGAACTGTTGCCATTCAGTCACGAGTACCAAAGCATCACAACCGTCAGCAAGTCGTTCAGCGTCGGTTTCTACCAACACACCAGAAAGACCATCACGCATTCCAGTTTGAGAAATAATTGGATCGTATGCTTTGACTTTAGCTCCGAGTCGGTTCAACTGCTCAATTAAGTTGAGTGCGGGAGCGTCGCGCAAATCGTCGGTATCAGGTTTGAAGGTTAAACCGAGTAATCCAACAGTTTTGCCTTTGAGGATTTTCAGGGCTTGTTGGAGTTTTTCTAGAGCAATCAAGCGCTGACGTTCGTTGACACTGACAGCGGCTTTGAGCAGTTGAGCTTCATAGCCGTAGTCATCAGCGGTATGAACGAGGGCAGAGACATCTTTGGGGAAGCAGGAACCACCCCAGCCGATACCAGCTTGCAAGAATTTGCTACCAATCCGAGAATCTAGACCGATACCTTTTGCTACTTCGGTAATATCAGCACCCACGCGATCGCAAATATTAGCTACTTCGTTAATAAAACTAATCTTGGTTGCCAAAAAAGCATTAGCAGCATATTTAATCATTTCTGCCGAGCTTAAATCTGTTGCCAATACAGGCACTTGAGGTAAAGATTTATCAGAAGCAAAGTTGCGCTCGACAATTGGGGTATACAATTGTTTCATCATGCCGATCGCTCTTTCAGAGTTACCACCCAAGACAATGCGATCGGGGTTAAAGGTGTCGTACACTGCCGAACCTTCGCGCAAAAACTCTGGATTGCTGACTACATCAAACTGAGATGTATATTCAGGCAATTTCTCTTCACTTGCTGCCCCACCTGCGGTAACTAGTGTTTTTTGGCGTTCAGCGATGCCATCCATAACAAGCATCCGCACCCAGTCACCGGAGCCAATAGGCACTGTAGATTTGTTGACGATTACCTTATAACCACCGTCAAGATTTGCGCCTATACTACGGGCTACAGCCTCAACGTAACGGGTATCACTTTCACCAGTGGGTAAAGGTGGTGTTCCCACAGCAATAAACAGAATTTCTCCGTGAGAAACCCCTGCACCGATGTCAGATGTGAACTCAATATTACCCGATTGAATGGCAGACTGCATAATTTCCGATAGTCCAGGCTCGAAAATTGGCGATTGCCCAGACTTCATTAACTTGACTTTTTCTTCGTTGTTGTCTACACAAATTACACTATGTCCAATATGAGCCAAGCAAGCACCTGTCACCAAACCAACGTAGCCAGTACCAATTACACAAACACGCATTTTTTTAATTCCTTGCTTTTTTGGGGTTAGTCGTCAAAGAGAAGTTTTCACGCTTTCACGCTTTCCATAGTCCACAGTCCAAAGTCTAGAAATGCCTTGACTACTGACTACTGACTGTTCACTGTTGACTATTGATTACCTTTGATGCGATCGCGGAAATCTTCTACAGTCAGTTTTAACCCCTCTTGCAGAGGAACGCTAGGTTCCCAATTTAACAAAGTTTTTGCTTTGGTAATATCGGGACGGCGCCGACGCGGATCGTCAGAAGGGAGAGACTCAAATTTTATTTGTGCATCCGGATTTATCAGGGTTTGCACGGCTTGGGCTAATTCTAAAATGGTATATTCGCCAGGATTGCCTATATTTACTGGACCTACGTAGTCACTCTTCATCAACCGTAAAAATCCTTCGATCAAGTCGGAAACGTAGCAGAAACTACGGGTTTGGGAACCATCTCCATATATTGTCAAAGGTTCGCCCCGCAAAGCCTGAACGATAAAGTTACTTACTACCCGACCATCATTTTCTAACATCCGAGGACCATAGGTGTTGAAAATACGGACAACCCGAATATCAACTTTATTTTGTCTGTAGTAGTCAAATGCCAAAGTTTCGGCAATTCGTTTGCCTTCGTCGTAGCATGAACGCAGCCCGATGGGATTGACGCTACCTCTATATTCTTCAGTTTGCGGATGAACTTCTGGATCTCCGTACACTTCGCTTGTTGAAGCTAGGAAAAATCGTGCTTTGACACGTTTAGCCAACCCCAGCATATTCATCGTCCCCATAACGTTGGTTTTGACTGTTTTGACTGGATTGTATTGATAATGTACTGGGGAAGCAGGACAAGCCAGATGATAAATTTGATCCACTTCTAACCGAATTGGTTCGGTGATGTCGTGGCGGATGAGTTCAAAGTATGGATGATTTATCCATTTGAGGATGTTTTGTTTATTACCTGTGTAGAAGTTATCCAAACAGATAACTTCATGCCCATCAGCCATTAGTCTGTCGATCAGATGGGAACCAAGGAACCCAGCACCGCCTGTCACCAAAATTCTCATAATTTACCAGTTACTTACATAGGGGTTGCAAAGTGCGATCGCGCCTGTTTTTAGAATACCCAGCCTGACAACAAAAATAGAACACTTCCACGGGTAACTAAAAAAGTATTTTTATCCGCGATTTACTTCTAGATGCAATCAAGCAGTTGATTACTTTACAATTCACTTAGCAAAATAACAAACATTCATAGCCTAATTTGAGCTTTTAAGCTATCCTTTACAAACTCTTTAAAAATATAAAGTTTTGAAACAGGAAAATGGGGTTTCACAAACGATAGACAAAAATGGACAGCCTTCATCTGAGGGTATCGTTGGGTGTCGCGGATCTAAAAAACAAGGCTGTCCATTTTTGTCCAGGTTCAGTCCAAGGCACGCTCGCAATAGCAATAAAACATGCTTTCCATGCCCCATGCCCCATTACACAACAGCTGTAGTATTGGGAACTGCTGTTGGCAAAACTGTTGTGGGATTGCGTTCTGGTTCGCCAAGCATGACGATAGAGCAGGTAAGTTGCCTTGCTAACTGGGTGGTAACATCGCTAATGGCTAATCCACCGGGGCTGGTGCGGTTCCGTATAAAAGGTAATACTACTAAATCATATAATCGTGCTGCCTGCAAAATTGCTTGGGCAACGTTTTCATGGGCAATGATTTGAACTTCTGGGGGATTGGGCAAAGCTAATTTAGATACTAATAAGCCAAGTTGCGATCGCCTAGAAGCGATTTTACTCGAACTAGTGCGGCGATCGCATACATTCAACACGGTAACTTGCGCTTGATTTGCCTCTGCTAACATAATCGCAAATTGCACAGGCTGCAATGATGGTGTCATCAGGTTTTCTACGGGCACTAAAATCCGCTGAATTTTTCTGGGTGATTCTACTAAACGTGTCACCGCTACCGGACAATGAGATGCCCAGAGAACGCTGTCAATGACATTACCAAATAAACGCGCTCTCAGCCCAGTGCGTTTACCCCAACCCATAACAATTAAACTAGCTTTTTGTTCGCGAGCAGCTCTGCTGATACCTTGAGCAAAGGCATCATCAATTCGCAGTAATGGTTCTGCTTCTACGCTCAATACTCGACTTTGAGCGGTGGCTTTGGAAAGTAAGCGCTCACTACGTTGCAGAGAAATTTCTAACTGTGGTGCATCCATGTGAGCCGCAGCTGTAGCGATCGCTAACGGTATAATCCTACCATTTTCCTGACGCGCTAATAATGCCGCCATTTCAATCAAATATTGCTGAGTTTGCGGGTTGGAAACAGGTACGACTATAGTAAAATTACTGTCTGGCTCCTCTACGTTTTGATACCCCTGTGTTGTAGTTCTGTGCTCCTCACCAGATGAGGAAGCCAAAGCAACAGCAAGACGACTGGTAATCACAGGTTCGGTGGTTGATGTCACCAGCATTAAGATAACGAAACTATTTAATACCCATATCGGTAACAACTCCACCCGATATGCCACTAATGTTGCCGCTAATGTCGCACCCACTTGAGGTATACTCAGCGACCACATCATTAACATTTCTTGCCAGTTAAAGCGGTAAACTAGTTTTGCTAAAAAAGCGGCGATAAATTTACACAGTAATAAACCAATTACAATAAATAGCGTTAGCTTCAGCGTGCTAAAGTTACTGACAGCGCGCAAATTAATCAATAAGCCAACGTAAACAAAGAAAATAGGAATGAACAGCACGCTACCAACGAACATCACCTTTTCTTTGACCGGTCCTGAAGCGATGGCACCATTTACCGCCAAACCTGCTAAAAAGGCTCCAACGATTTTTTCTACTCCGATTAATTGGGCACCGACAGCGGCAAGAAACACGCAAAGCAATACAAATAAAAATTGGTTTCCCTCATCGTCTCCAGACCGCCGAAAAAATTCTTTACCTGCCCAATCAAAGCCGACTAACACAACAATCGAGTAAATAATTAAGGAATTAAATAAAGTTATTAGCCCCCAATAGCTAAATTGTCTGGTATGAACGGCTATGCATAGCGATAACACCAGCAGTGTGCCGATGTTAGTAAAAATTGTGGCTCCAATGGTGACGCTAACGGCTTGATTTTTGACTATTCCCAGGCGATTGATCAGCGGATATGCCGTTATGGTGTAGGAAGCTAACAAAGAGCCAATTAATATCGAAGTATTGCCGCTAAAGCCAAAAATATGCCCGATTAATGTTCCTAAGGCTAGGGGGATAAAGAAGGTAAAGCTGCCAAATCCTAAAGAACGACTTTTTTGACGACGGAATTGTTCTAAGTCAACTTCTAACCCCGCGACAAACATCAAGTATACTAACCCGATATCTGATAGCAAATTGATCGTTGGCGAATCAGGCTGGAATACATTCCAACCTGATGGACCAAGTACTACCCCCGAAAAAACCAAACCTACTAATCCGGGTAGTCTTAGCCGCTCAAATAGAATCGGTACGACTAAGATAACCACTAATAAAATGGCAAAAGAAACAATTGGTTCCTTGCCGAGAACTTGGTTTGTCGGTTCTAATGCAAGAACTTGGGAGATGAGTTCCATAGGTAGGACTTGTTAGGAGCGATGGTGAAGCGACAATTGCCTTAGGGCAATTGTTCGCTGTGAAAATAAATCAATCATCCACCCTGGAGAAAATGAAACCTTAAGAAAATTTTACTTACAGAAGTTGAAGCGATCGCCTATGCTAACTACCTATGGGTGGATTTGGCTGAGGATAAATCGCAAGCGATCGTAATCGTCTTTGAGCAGCACACTTAAGGTTCTACCGGCTTTGATTAACCATTGTCGATCGGCTTTGCGTAACTGGTACACTTCTCGAATCGCAGCTGCGGTTAATGAGTCTACTGGGGCACCGTTTACGAAAAGCAATGTCCGCAAAAAATCTAGCTCTTCGGTGAATTTAACGATCGCTTCTGGTTCGCACCGATAAACAGCTTGATGAATTTGTGGCGGACGCGGTGGTAGATACTGATACACCCGATTATTAGAACTTATGCTACCAGATGGCTGTTCAAATCCGACGATCGCTGCCCGAAATTCCGTTTTCAGCATGGCGAATATCTGGGGTTGTTCCTCTCGCAAATCCTGCAAAGACAACCCTAAGGCTCTTGCCCTGTGTACCGAATCTATGGGTGATGTTGTTGCATAATACACCAACCCATAAACTTGATTGCCCGATTCTTCATCCACAGAACAAACCCAGCTACCAAATGGTGGCATGGGTGGAAAGCTCAAATCTTCAGGTTCGAGACACTGTGCCAAAAATTCGGTAGTTGTAGTTTCGATCACCTCCGCAATGTGGTTCGGGTGGCGAGATCCTGTGACAAACTGTGGTAAAGGAAGGCGCATAGTCTTAATAAGTCAAGAGTCAAAAGTCAAGAGTCAAAATGTTATGGACTGTTAACTCTTGACCATTAGACATCTCCATAAATTAATGATGCGTTACCTGAAACCCTAAAGACGTTACATGTAACGTCTCTACATTCATTTTCACGCCGTCTATTTCGCTTTTTTCCGTCCGGCAGTGGTTTCTACAAGATCCAATTCGCTGAGGCGAAAGGTAACTAACTTATCCCAGTTACCACCTTCAAAAAGTACGGCTACTTTACCATCACTCACCCGTTGCACGAGTCCCTCAAAGCGATAATAAGTATCTGCGGGATTCTTGACACGAACAGTCGCTCCTGGCAGGATCATGATTTTAACCTCGCTTGTTTCCTTTTATTAGCTTAATACTTGTCAGCAGTCCATAGTCAAAAGTTCATTGACAAGAATTTTCCCTTTTTCATCCTTCATCCTTCACACTTCATACTTCAGTTGACTAATATCTCTGCCTCTGTTGACGAAAATTGGCTACTGATTCTACTAGTCCTAAGGCGATGAAGTTGCTTAACATGGCGGAACGACCGTAACTCATCCAAGGTAGGGGAATCCCCGCCACCGGTGCTAAACCAACCGTCATACCAACGTTAACAATCACCTGAAACACAATCATCGACAAAACGCCAATAGCCAACAACGAACCAAAATTATCTTTGGCGGTTTGAGCAATATGTAATAATCGCAGACAAATAAAGCATAAGACAACCAGCAATAGCAAACAACCAATCAAACCAAATTCTTCACCTACGGCAGAGAATATAAAGTCTGTATGCTGTTCGGGAACGAAATTTAGTTGAGTCATCGGACCCTTATTTAGTCCCCATCCCCAAATTCCCCCAGCACCAATGGCAATCCGAGATTGAATCAGGTGATATCCTGTTCCCAGAGGATCGCCATCAGGATTGAGAAATGAGGTGATCCGACCTTTTTGATAATCTTTCAATACATGGTTCCAGACAAAGACTCCTATTTCCCCGCCTAGCATGTTCAGAACCCATGCACTGATGCCGCTGATACCAAATCGACGCCAGGGGAGAGTCAAAAAGCCAACTACACCCATAGCGACTGACCAAATTAATCCTAAAACTCCGAAAGATAGTTCGTCAAACAAAACTATCGGCGCCTCTAGGGGCCAAGGTGTACTAAAGAGAATCGCGGCAACAATCGGAGAAATCATCAATATTAACCAGCCTGGGTTGGCATTTGCCCAGTACAACATCCCTAAAACGATCGCTCCAAATACCAGTGATGTTGCCAAATCAGGTTGTATAAATACTAATGCCCAAGGAATGGCGGTAATTGCCAAAGCTCGGAAAACATTATCTATTTGAGAAGCGCTGCGCTTGTGTAACAATGCCGCTAAGGTAATTATTAATCCTATTTTGGCAAATTCCGAGGGTTGTATGGGAATCCCTGCGATACTAACCCACCGTTGTGCTCCTTTGGCGGCGTGACCAGCTACCATAACGGCGATCAAGCTGATATTGGTTATTGTATAAGTTATCCAGTGCCATTGAATCAGACTTTCGTAGCGGATGCGGGCAAGGATCAGGGTTATTACCGTACCAATGCCACCCATCAGCCAGTGCCACCACCAGTCAGTAAGTCCTTGGTTTAATTCGGTACTTTTGATCATGATGCCACCAAATATAGTGATGGCGATGGGTAAGCTAAGTAGCAGCCAGTCTGTTTGCTGCCAGGGTTTAACCCATTGTTGCCAGCGAATTTTCGGCACGGACTTTTTGGAGAGCGACCTTTTTAACAACATTGATTGTGTGATTTTAGACTTTAGGTTTTAGATTTTAAATTTAGCCAGCACTTGAAATCTGTATTCCCCGGTTAAAGATGGGGAACCAGACGAAAATTAAAATTCTATGTCAAGGCAGCAACTGATACTTTGCCGGCGATGTTGAGGGCGATCGCATACAATGCTTTTGCGGAAGCTGAATCTGGTTCCCCGACAACTATCGGCACACCGCTATCACCCCCAACTCGCGTACAAATCTCTAGGGGGACGCACCCCAGCAATGGTACACCCAACTCATTAGCAGTTTTCTCACCACCACCGGAACCAAAGATGTCATATTGCTTATCTGGCATATCTGGTGGTATAAAATAACTCATATTCTCTACTATACCCAGTATTGGTACGTTCATCTGCTGAAACATCCGCAAGCCTTTACGAGAATCTAACAAAGCTACGTTTTGCGGTGTCGTGACAATTACTGCCCCCGCCATTGGCACAGCTTGTGTCAAAGTTAACTGAGCATCCCCCGTACCTGGTGGCATATCCACAATCAAATAATCGAGTTCTCCCCATTCCACTTGATAGAGAAATTGGCGAATCACTCCGTTTAGCATTGGTCCGCGCCAAATCACCGGCTGATCTCGGTCAATTAAAAAGCCCATTGAAACTAACTTGACGCCGTGATTAAAAGCAGGTTCCAGGATTTCGCCTTTTTCGCCAGGACGTACACTAATTTGGGCATCACTCAGCCCTAGCATGGTGGGATCGTTGGGACCGTAAATATCGGCATCAAGTAAGCCGACTTTTGCCCCAGTTTGTGCTAATGCTACCGCCACATTTACAGCTACCGTACTTTTGCCGACACCGCCTTTGCCGCTAGAAATGGCGATAATGTTTTTTACACCACTAATGCCAGTGCGATCGCTTATGCTTTTTTGTTGAGGTGTTTCTGCTGTGACTTCTACAGCTATATCTGTAACACCGGGCAGTTTTTTGACGGCTCTTTTGCAATCTTCGACGATAAATTCACGTAGAGGACAGGCAGGTGTTGTTAATACTAAGGTGAAGCTTACTTTACCGCCGTCAATTTTGACGTTGCGAATCATGTTAAGTTCTACAAGACTTTTGCGAAGTTCTGGGTCTTCCACCGGTCGCAACACTTCTAGAATTGATTGAGAATCTAGCACATCATACAACATCGTGTTTTCACCCTTGCCGCCGTAATAAATATGAAGCAAATAGTTTTTATGATCTACTTGCATCTTAACTTTATGAAGGTATTGTTAGTTGGAGCGTTGGAGCGTTGTTATTCGTTAGTTGATGGTTGTTAGGTGTCAAAAAATACTACTATCTACTATCGACTAACCACTATCGACTACCCACTAACTCCCTGCTGGCAATCCTGCCTTTTCTACAGCATCAACTAAAGCGCGTGCTACGCGATCGCTATAGGGACGGGAAAACGACCAAATCAGAGGCGATAACCAACCGCGTAGGGTGACAGAATAAGACAAACAAGTGCCACAAACTGTTGACTCTAGTTGATAAGTTACTCGTTCTTCTATGCCAGGAATTGCCAGCACGCGTACAGTTAAAAGTTCTCTGGGATTGACGCATTCCACAAAAATGCGGATGGGAATCGGCGACAAGCGTGTTACCGCTTGATAAATCAATCCGGGTTTAGGTACTAATCCGTAGGGAACATTGGTACTCTTTAGCAGTGGATGCCAGGAAACGTCTGCTAAATCCACTACTTTTTGCCATAATTCGTCTGGTGATGCTGAACTAATTTCTCGATACGTTCGCACCAGAGAAGCACAAACTCTCTTCCGTTTGCGATGGATAAATTTGGACAACCAAGCTTGCATTTTTATAATCCTCTTGGTGGCTACACATCTGGTTACTCTGGAATAGTCGGCAACTGCGGTCAGTTGCGATTGTCAACTTTCCTTGAGAATTGACGCACGCGATCGCCCAAGTTACCATTTTGCCCAACTCTTTACATGGGGAACGGGAAGGGGAAAGGAAAAAGGGAAAATTACCTTTTTCCCTTTTTCCCAATGCCCAATGCCCCAATATATGTTTATTTTTTTGTACGCCCTATGCCCCTACACACAATCTCAAAGTAATATCTTTTAATTGCAACTTGGTATCACACTTAAATGTTCACATAAATTAAGCATAAAAAACTGATTCAGTATCGAAGGCTATACGCATTTGAGGGACAATATCTTTAATCATGCCCACGTTTGGTGGGTGAATGCTTGACCATAACGCCCCCAAGGAAGTTGGGCGATTTTAGTCGGTTTTTTGGCGCATATTGCCTGCAAATGTTTAAGTTGAGAGATTTGTTGCACGAAATTGAAATTGTAATTTAGGTTGCTGAATTTATGATGTTGACCAACTCGCTTCATCGCCAAACCGAATCTTCTAAGTCTTTACCCCCAGATGACGCTAAGGCTAGGGTGAGTCAGTTTATGAAACAGTTGCAGGACAAAATTGCTCAAACCCTCGAAGATGTGGATGGTGTGGGTAAGTTCCAACAAGATAGTTGGGAACGTCCAGAAGGGGGTGGAGGGCGATCGCGTGTTATGCGTGAGGGTGCAATCTTTGAACAAGCTGGCGTGGGTTTTTCGGAAGTTTGGGGAGATCACTTACCACCCTCTATTTTAAGCCAACGCCCAGACGCAGAAGGACACCGCTGGTATGCCACGGGTACTTCAATGGTGCTACATCCTCGCAATCCTTACGTGCCAACTGTTCACCTAAATTATCGCTACTTTGAAGCAGGTCCTGTGTGGTGGTTTGGCGGTGGTGCGGATTTAACTCCTTATTACCCCTTTGCTGAAGACGCGGCACATTTTCATCAAACTATCAAATCTGCCTGTGATGCTCATGACTCAGAATATTATCAAGTGTTTAAGCGTTGGTGTGATGAATATTTCTATTTGAAACACCGTGGGGAAACGCGGGGTATAGGTGGTCTATTTTTTGATTACCAACATGGTCAAGGTGAGTTATATCGCGGTCCCGATCCAGATGGTGAGGCGGCTATTTACAGCAATCAAGTAGGTGCACCAGAACCACGCACTTGGGAAGATTTATTTGCTTTTGTGCAAAATTGTGGTAATGCATTTTTACCATCTTACGTGCCAATTGTCGAACGGCGACATGATACAGAATATGGCGATCGCCAACGCAATTTTCAACTTTATCGTCGCGGTCGGTATGTAGAATTTAACTTGGTTTATGACCGAGGCACTATTTTTGGTCTACAAACCAACGGACGCACCGAATCTATTCTCATGTCTTTACCTCCTTTGGTGCGCTGGGAATACGGCTATCAGCCAGAACCCAATTCCCCCGAAGCTGAGTTATATGAAACCTTCCTTAAACCTCAAGATTGGGCAAATTGGACACCAAACCACAGTGCTGAGTAATGAAGTGTTGAGTAATGAAGTGGGGAGTGCTCTTAGTCGGGAGTGGTGAAAAGGGGCGAGAATTCTCATAATTCATAACTCCTAACTCTGCGCCTCCGCGCCTCTCTACTCAGCACTCTTTTGGTGAGTTAAACTACTATCATAGAAAGCACTTAGCAAAAAAAAGTGACAGTTTCGGCTGTTGCTTGTTAATCTCAAGCTTAGGCATTGGACAACTTTTTGAAGTAATGAGCTAACTAATTCACTATGAGCTTCTGGACTGTGTATCAGTGGCAAGGTGATAAATATTACTTTAAAATAAAATCTTTTGGCTCATTAGTCCAACGCTAAATACAGCCGCTGTCAATTTTGACAGCAGCGCCAACGGGAGGCGAGTGTGATTCATATAGATCAAAAAAGTTATACTACTCAAGATGGCAATATCGTTATTGTCTTGACTCCATCCGGTCGCCTAGATATTACCACAGCTTGGCAATTTCGCTTGAAGTTACAGGAATGTATCTCTAAACTTAGTCGCCATGTAGTAGTCAATCTCGGTCAGGTGAATTTTATTGATAGTTCTGGTCTGACATCTTTAGTCGCGGGGATGCGTGATGCTGATAAAGTAAAAGGCAGTTTCCGCATCTGCAATGTACATCCAGAAGCAAAACTGGTGTTTGAAGTGACGATGATGGATACAGTTTTTGAAATTTTTGAAACTGAAGAGGAAGCTTTAGAAGGTGTACCTCGCAGCATCGCAAGCTAAAAGAAGCTAGAAGTTAAGAGGCACGGAGTAAGGAATGAGGAGTTAATTAAAAAACTCCTCATTCCTTACTCCTAACCCCTAACCCCTAACCCCTAACTCCTAACTCCTAACCCCTAACTCCTAATTGCCGATCGCTTGGTGTAGCGATAAGGACCCATAATCGCTCCCCAAGTCGCTTTTCCTTCCGGGTCAATTCCTTTGTCGTAGCTATAAAATTCGTCCTTAGTGGCTTCAAACCCTAAGGAAACTTGAATGGTATTGCCACTATAAGTAAAGCAGCAGCGAGCCTCAGCAGGTGCAGTAGCTGTAAATTTGTAGCTGTTGGGGGTTATTTCTTGCTGCGTAACACAAAGGATGCAGCCTGGTAATAAGTCTAATTGCTCTGGTGTGAGGGTATTTAATAAATCGGGATTTTGACCAGCACATTTTAAGGCATCTGGATCTTTCGGCATATAATATTGCACTTGTATAGCATCAGCGTCACCTTTTTGCTGTAAGCGCATAATTCGCTGTCGGTAAGGCTGATCTAATTTAAGAACATTGGCTTGTTCTGCAAAAAGGCTAAAACTGTCTTCTGAAAATAAACTAACAGGTCTTTGCCACATACGCAGGTGAACATACCAAGCTGGGTCGGCGATCGCTTGAGCGCGATTATCAAATTCACCAGCCAAATATTCAGCTAAGGCTATTAACTGTGGCGAGAAGCTCATAAATACTAATGCACAATTATCAAGTATCATAATTTTTGCATAGTTTTGTGGGGGAGGGCTTTCCGTAGACAAATATGGACAGGCTTGTTTTTCAGATCCGCAACACGATAGCGAGTCATTCGATTGAAGCCTGTCCACCGGAGTCAAGGGTTGGTGCAGCGGCTGAGGATTCCCAACTTTTGTGGTGTGTTAAAAGATGATTATCACTCTTGTTATTCATCAAGCAGCCAATACCTGTGTAAACCTCAACTTGGCAAAGTTGCCGTGAAGCGAGAGAATATAGATACGTCGCCCAAAATATTTTCTTTGTGAATAACGTCCGTACTGTTTCTGATACAAAACGAACATTCTACAACCGCCATACCCGTCCGATAAATACGATTTATCGTCGAGTGGTGGAAGAGCTGATGGTAGAAATGCATCTACTGTCAGTAAATGCTGATTTTAGCTATAATCCAATTTATGCCTTGGGCGTCGTCACTACATTCGACCGCTTCATGCAAGGCTATCTGCCAGAACTAGATAAAGAGTCAATTTTTAATGCCTTGTGTCAGGCTATAGAGGAAGATCCCCAACGTTACAAACAAGATGCACACCGTTTGCAAGCTTTAGCGGAAAGCTTACCATCCAAAGATTTGATTGGGTGGTTAAGCCAAACGACTCACTTAGATCGAGATGCTGACTTACAAGAACAACTTGTTGCGATCGCTAACAATTCCAATTTTAAATATAGCCGTTTGTTTGCGATCGGTTTATTTTCTTTATTAGAACTCTCAGATCCAGAATTAGTCAAAGATGAAAAACAGCGCACTGAAGCACTGAAAACCGTTGGGAATGGTTTACATTTATCTGATGACAAACTCACTAAAGATTTGGATCTATACCGTTCTAATCTAGATAAAATGGCGCAAGCACTAATTGTGATGGCAGATATGCTTGCAGCCGATCGCAAAAAACGCGAACAGCGTTTACAGGAATCAACCACTAAAGTTGCTCCTCCATCTATCAACGAATAATTAGGAGATGCCTAATTAGCCCACGTAGGTGGGCTTTGTTTGTGTAGCCCCAGGCTTCCAGCCTGAGGGTGATAAAGCGCAACCTCACATATAATTGGTCTTATTTTTTGAAATGCAAAATACCCCAGGTGCTATGTTTTATATTTATGCCATCATATTTTCCAGATAGACAGATTTTTCACCTTCTGGAATTGCTGATCGAGAATGAAACTCTACTGTTTGCAAGCTGGTATAAAATCTTTAGCACTAACCTGAGTTAAGTTCTCAAAATATCCCCAATGCACACTTCCCTCTGAGTCCCAAAAACTTTGATAGAGGCTATCTTCATGATCATAATATGCTTCTGTGTCAGCTTCAGTAAATTGTTTTTGTGTCATGCTCATTTTTTTGTTCCTAAATTATCTAACCACTCAATAAAGCTTCGACAAACTCGTAGCTAGAAAACGGACGCAAATCTTCAATTCCTTCACCAGCACCAATAAAGCGAATCGGTAGACCTAGTTGCTGCACCACGGCGAGGGCAACGCCTCCTTTAGCGGTACCATCAAGCTTAGTTAAAACCACGCCACTGAGTTGGGCAGCTTGAGAAAAAACTTCAGCTTGCCGCAATCCATTTTGACCTAAAGTGGCATCAAGAACCAACAGTGATTCTACTTTGGCATTAGGGGCTTTTTTGTCGATAATTCGCCGAATTTTACTAAGTTCATCCATCAAGTTTTTCTTGTTTTGCAGTCGTCCTGCGGTATCGATTAGAAGTAACTCTGTTTCTCGTGCTTGAGCTGCTGCGATCGCATCAAATACAACGGCTGCTGGATCTGTATTCTGACCAGGATTCGCAATTACTTCCACACCGCTTCTGCTACCCCAAATCTTCACCTGTTCCACAGCAGCAGCGCGGAATGTATCTGCCGCACCAATCAAGCATTTATAGCCGGATTTTTGTGCCAAGTGAGCGATTTTGCCGATGGTGGTGGTTTTCCCAGCACCATTCACCCCAGTTATTAACCAAATATTAAGATTTTCTTTGTCTGGAGTAAAACTTGATTTGTAAGATGTTTTGAGTGGTGCATCCAGCATATCTCGCAGGATAGTTTTCAGATAGGCGATCGCCTTATCTGGTGGAGTAACTTCTTCTCGTAGCTGTTTCTGTAACGCTTTGATAATATAATCTGTTGCTTCCACACCCACATCTGCTTGCAACAGCAACGATTCAATTTCCTCGACTGCTGCTTGATTTAGCGGTCCTTGACCGACAATCGCCTTCAGTTGGTTAACAATACCACGACGAGTTTTGTCTAAGCCTTGTCGCAGCTTTTTCAGCCAGTTAATTTCTTCAATTGAAACATCTTCCGCACTCCTACCTTGCCTTGCCAACACTTCTGTAGACCAGACAAATCCATCATCAAAGGCAAGTCCGGGGATTTCTTCGATTGTCTCTGGTGTAGCTGGCTGTAGTACGTCAGCTTCTGGTACTTCAATTGCAGTTGCGATCAATCGTTCCTGTTTTGCTTGCCTTTCTGCCGCTGCCCGTTCTAAAAAGGATAAAGTTGCTGGCGCCGTGGTTTGTACATCCTCTAAACTAACAACTGCTTCAGTGGCTGTTGTTTGTGCCTCAGTCGCTGTGGTATCTATAATTTCAGGATCTGGCTCATCAGCAGTTTCTTCATCTGGTAGCTGTTCAGGATCTGGCTCATCAGCAGTTTCTTCATCTGGTAACTGTGATGCTGTTTCTAGTTTTGGCGCTTCTGTAACCTCAACAGAAGGAGTTTCTACTTCCTCTGCTTGTTGCTTTTGCTGGATGTTTTTGTAAGCGGATTTAGCGAATGCTAACAAATCTGTTCCCGCTGCGGGTGAATTATCGTTCCTTGAGGTTTCAGCTGACTCTGTTTGAGATTCTTGCGTAGAAGGAGTTTCTGTTTGTTTTTCTTGATTGGGGGTGTTAGCAGGATCGTTATTTTGACGACGGAACCAATTAAAAACCATTGCAGCTACAAGTGTTAGTTGTGAGGTGAGTTACAGCAGATTTCAGGTAAATGAAGTATATATAAAACCCCTCTCCTTGTAGAGACGTAGCACTGCTACGTCTCTACGTGTATTCGATTAGAGCGCAATCTGCTGTATGAGTTATGAGTTTAATTTAACTTGTCACGCTTTCATAAAATTTTAAACTCTGGATATCCTTACTTTTGCTGGGGTGAAAACCCCAGGTTATCCTCGTCAACTCAAAACTTAGCACTCATAACCGCGACATGAAAGTTATCAAAGCTTACGCAGTTTTTTTCTGGTCGGTGAATCGACGCAGAACACCATTGATAAATCGATGACCGTCCTCTCCGCTGTAGCGTTTGGCTAACTCTACTGCTTCGTCGATTGTCACGCTGTCTGGAACTTCTAAAAATTTCATTTCAGCTACAGCGATTCGCAAAATATCGCGGTCGATTTGAGCTAGACGATTTACTTGCCAATCTACCAAAGCGTCGGAGAGTAATTGATCGATCGCTTTTCGTTCTTCATTGACTGTTTTGACAATTTCAATCGCGTATCTGGCAACATCTTTGTCTTGGTTAGCTAGCTGAATCAATTCTGGAAACTCAAGAGCGGTGCCAAGTTGATTAATTGCCGTTTGGGTATATTCAATCGCCTCTTTGACCATAGTTCTGGCAACATTAACATCGGTGGTGCGAGTTTGGCTGCTTAAAAGGCGATCGTTACTACGTTGCAATTCCCCAGCAGCATTATCCAAAGAGTCTTGCACTTCTAGTGTCAGGGTACGTACTGCGGCTAGCACTAACTTAGGTAGTTGTGCTTCTGTCAATTTTTTGGGGTTAATTGGCATCTGACTCAGACTTAAAAGCGCCAATTCACGAGCAATTTGACGGGGTTTACGGGGTTGCATAAAAGTGTTGTATCTAAGTATGTGAAAACTGAATTGGTTTTGGCTCCGAATTGGAAACTACACGGTGAAGAAACCGTTAAACAGTTTCTCCACCGTGCATTTGTTGCACAATTTTAAGTCTCTTCTAAAGGTATAGTCTGCCGTTTTGTTTCAGTTTGCGGCATTTCCAGTTTGCGGTCTTTGGCGATAACTAAGGCAGGTAAGGGCGTATTCGGGGCGACAATGCCACCAGAAACAATTATTTTAAAGGCATCTTCTATCGACATTGATAGATTTACTACCTCGTCTTCCGGAAGTACTGCATACCATCCGGTGGTCGGATTTGGAGTGGTGGGGATAAAAACGCTCAATACTGGGCTAGACATCTGAGATTGAATCTCATTGCTGATTGTGCCCGTGACGAAGCCGATCGCCCATATTCCCCGGCGCGGATATTCTACCAAAATTACGCGGCGAAACTTGCCATTAGTATCTTTTAATAATGTTTCCAAAAGCTGTTTCAGAGTTTTATACACCTGTCCAGCTAAGGGAATCGCCTGCAACACTCGCTCCCCAAAATCTAGTAACCACCGCCCAGCAATATTCCGAGCCATCAAACCAATCAAGAGTATACTGAATAGCGGTACTGCCATGCCCACTAAAAGATTCAGTAGATTTACTACAATAGGATGCATCCCCTGAAAGGGATTCACTTGTTTAGGAATTTGGGTGAGAAAGTTGATTACCCAAGTGGCAATGGTAATCGTTAGCCAGATGGTTGTCGCTAGGGGAATCACTACCAACAAACCAGCAATCAGGTCATTTTTTAAATCCTGTTTTAGGCGATCGATTAACAAGTCCCTATTCTCCTTTTTTAGGTTAGTGGAACTTTTGTTATTGGTGTTCATAACCAGTATCGTAAAATTGCACTACTGTAGCTTGCCTGCATTTTAAATCTGCTTTCAAAATTTCTAGTGCAAGAGCAAGCAACGCGAATGATACTTGTATCATCTACCTTTTGGCTTCTGTCTAGTCATTTTGGCGTCCCCTATACTAGCTTTTATTCAATGGGATTTGACGCTAAGTTCTGATTCCGAGTAAACCTCAGCTTTAGTCCATATGGACATGTACCAACCAGAATGATGGCTGGTTATTCTCAGACGCTGTAAATGTTTGTTTGTCAGACTTGTAAATGATTGTTGCAAGTCTTTTAGGCTTTTATTGATCCTACCGCGATCGCACTCAAAGCTGCTCATAATTCTGAAAGCTTTATTCCTTCAGCGTTATTGTTCTGTTGAGCTAGGTGAATAATTCTCACATCGGCACGACGGTAGAAGATAAAAAGTTATGTTAAAAATCTTAATTTATAATAAATGTAACATTATTAGGGAATAGGGAAGAAAATTATTTCCTATTCCCGATCGCCTATATCGATAGTTTTTCCGGTGCTGTCATCTGGGCACTATTCTCGCCTATAGCCGCTTCTATATTTGAAGGGGGTTTCGCCATGTGCTTCATTTCCCAAACTTTCAGCAAAATTAGATATTCGTAGAATGCTTGTAGTGTACACCAAGCAGTGCCGGCGCGTCCGTCCAAACAGCCGCCCAAAATAAAATACATATAGAAAAAGCGTAACACTGGTCGAGCGGGTAAACGCAAAGACAAATCTTTTAAAGCGCGGCGTTTTTCGACTTCTGATTTACCAAAAAACAAACTTCGCCATTTCAAGTTGCCGTGTTCTAGTTGATACAACGTTTCTTTAGCTTCATCTGTAGAGTAACGATTGTGCTTTTCTATCCAGCGGTTTAAGCCTTTGCTACAAGTATAGTGGGGGTAAGTTTCCTTTAAAAAGCTGGTTGCGCCATCACAAACTTCGCGTTCAGTATGACCGTAGTCGTCAAACCAAACTTTACCATGACGGAAGAGGCGCAGTTGATAACGGGGATATTGGGTGCTGTAGCGAATCCAACGATTCATGAACATGACACGTTCAGCCACATAATAGCCGATGTAGTCTGGATTATTCATGGCTTGGAGGCATTCAGCAAATAGTTCTGGTGTCATGCGCTCGTCAGCCTCTAGAATGTAGACCCATTCGTATTTAGGGGCAATAGATTCTAGCATCCAGGTACGTTGTTTTCCGTGGCTTTCAAAAGCATGTTGAACAACACGCACAGGATAGTTTTTTGCTATTTCTAAAGTGCGATCGCTACTGCATGAGTCTACAACAATAATGTCATCCGACAGCATCGCTGACTCAATACAAGCGGCAATATCTAACTCTTCATTATATGTGAGTATGTAAACTGAGAGCATTTTCTAATTTTATAAAGATTTTACTAATTGCTAAATAACCGTCAGAAACTGCGTACAAATGTGACTCATTGTAGTTAGCGCTGTCTTCGTTAAAGCGCTAACTACAAGCTAAGTCTGTCTCTGTTTTTCATGTTGACAGTCTTACGGCACTACAAATGAAAGATTAGCGTGCGGGTGCTTTTTTACCTCCACCACCTTGTAAAGCACCCATGCCTCTCAATCCTGTCCAGCCGATGATAATGTAACCGATAGACAATAGCAAACTACTCATACCAATCCGTAGTCCAGACTTCAGAGCTTCTTGTTGAGCTTGTTTTTGAGCTTCTTCCTTACGCTGACGAATTTGGTTAAGTTTTTCATTTGCAAGTCCCTGAGGATCGCTTTGCTGCGCTAGAAATTTGTCAAGCTCTTGGGGATTTGCCTTAAACTTCTTGAGTAATTCTTTCTGAGTTGCAGGTAGGTTAGGATTCTCAAGTGCTTGTTTATATTTTTGATCATTTTTGAGCAAGTCAGTAAACTGAGCTTTGATTTGGCTCTTTTGCTGTTCTAATTGAGCCTTAACCTGAGCGTTACCCAGTTGTGCTTGTAATTGAGTTAACTGACCTTTGAGTTGATTTTCTGCCTGATCCGCATCCTGGCTGATTCGAGTTACTGTCTGAGACTTGGCTTGATTCACATTGTTGAGATGCAAGGGAAAAATCAGTAAGAATAACAAGCCTAAAATACTCGATAATATCAGTGCTGGGAATCTTAAATCTACACCTTGCGGGCGATCGCCATCACTAGTACCATCAATCCAATATCCGGCAAACAGCATCCCCAAGCCAACCATAGGTACAATTCCTCGGTCAACTAGCGCTGTTGCCAAGCCGATTTGCCACCCTTTATCAGTCGGTTGGAAGGGAAACAGCAAAATCAGAAAGTCCAGCAAAAAGGACAAGAGTAAGATAGTCCCAACCACTTTTAGCGTGCGGGCAGCGTTCACAGTAGCCAAACGGTCAATCATAGTTTTTCGGTCTTGTAGTGAATATTAGTGAATGTCATATTTAAAGTTACTGGAATATTGTTCCCTTGACCTTATCTGTTATTTAGAACCTCAGAGCAAATTTAATACATTGAATTTAATTTTTACCCCTTGATTTTAAACTACACCACGGTAGCACCTGTAGTTTCGGGTGTCTTCCGGAAATTCCTCGTGTTCGACTATACAAGCGAAGGCTAAGGG
>CASBQC010000088.1 GCA_949127805.1 Nostocales cyanobacterium PMM_0081 | reverse complement strand
CTTCTGACCCGCCAGGAATTTAAATTCCTGGCTCATAGCCAAAGTCCATTAAAATGGACTGAAATATACTGTAAGTTTTTAGTCCTCTTTAGAGGACTTTTGCTATTAGCCAAGGATTTTAATCCTTGACGGTCGTTGGGACTAAACTACCATTACTCAAACTCCGCTTTTACTAACCACTAACAACTAACCAATTCCAAAATCTGTGCAAGGCTTTCTAAATCTCAACAAACCATTTGACTGGACATCTCACGACTGCGTAGCGAAAACGCGCAAACTTTTACGTCTTAAGCGCGTGGGACACGCAGGAACATTAGATCCAGCCGCTACCGGGGTGTTACCAATCGCACTTGGTAAAGCCACAAGATTATTGCAATATCTACCAGGAAACAAAGCTTATAAAGCGACAATTCGCTTAGGTGTGCAGACTACAACCGATGATTTGCAAGGTGAAATTATCGCATCTGTTGCTTGTGCAGTGAATTTAGCAGATGTGGAAACTGCACTTCAACAATTTGAGGGAAAAATTCAGCAAATTCCCCCAAATTACAGTGCGATTCAAGTTGAGGGGAAACGCTTGTATGATTTAGCACGTAAAGGTGAAGTGGTGGATGTGCCGGCGCGAACAGTTGAGATTTTTCAGATTGAAATTTTGGATTGGCGATCTGGTGATTTTCCCGAATTGGATGTAGCGATCGCCTGTGGATCTGGTACATATATTCGAGCGATCGCTCGCGATTTAGGTAACGTTTTACAAACTGGCGGTACTCTCGCAGCCTTAACACGCACCCAAAGCAGCGGTTTTCACTTAGCAGACAGTCTCATTTTTAGCGACTTAGAAGCAGAAACCTTTCAACCAACTCCCCCGGATGCACCTTTACAGCATCTACCATCTATCACCTTACCAGCAACATCTGCTCGAAAATGGTGTCAAGGACAGCGCATTGCTTTTACGGATATTGCCGACACAGTGCGAGTTTACCATGAAGACGGGCTTTTTTTAGGAATTGCCCAAGCCGAAGCCGATGTATTGATTCCCACAATGGTGTTTGAACCAATTTCTTAATAGACAACCTATTTGAAAACCGCTACATGCGTTATCCACAACCCTTGTAGAGACGGCGATTTATCGCGTCTCTACGTCTTTTTCACACCTCTACGTCTTTTTCACGCCTATCTCTAATAATCTCAAAGAAGACTCTGCGTTTCTTTGCGCTTACCTTAGCGTACCCTTCGGGTGACGCTCCTGCGTCGCTACCGCTTCGCTAACATCAGTTCGACGGGACGGAAACCGACCCCGCCGACTGATTCACCTTTGCGTTTAAAAAAGCTACGAATTAACGAAATGCTCTACTTAGGCAAAGGCTTTTTTTGCACCCATTGCCATGCTCCCCCAGGACGCGCTTTTAAAATTGGTGTATCGTCAAGTTTTTAATCAAGCAACTCTATGAGAGCTAGAATTGAAAACAGCGTACTTTTCTTACACCACGAGGACTTACCAGAATTTAAAAAAGGTGGTTCCGTGGTGAGGAATTCATACTTTTGGGCATTGCGTTCAATTGCCGGTCGTGCTACACGTTATCGTGATTGGGAATATGAATCTGAGGTTTGGATAGCGCTATCGCGGATGCTTTTATCCTTTACCGAATCAGGTTATTTAGGCTTAAAAGAAACCACCCTGGAATTTCCTTTATCTCAAGGAGAAATTCCCGACGTACTGCGGTCTATTTCCACCTGGGAATAGTTTTCGTAGTGAGCGCTTCAGCGCTCAAATCGCACTAACGCACCCCATAGCGCTTTAGCGCTAACTACAAATTACATATCAACCCATGAGCAAAATTGAAGAAGCACAAGCTACTTATCAAAATTTTACAAATCAATTTCAAAGTCTAATCCTCAGCACAGTTAGCGAAGAAAATCAACCTAACGCTAGTTATGCACCTTTTGTGATGGATGAGGCAAAAAACGTTTATATATTCGTTAGCGGTCTTTCACCTCACACACGTAACTTGTATGCTAAATCTCAAGCTTGCATTCTGTTTATTGACGACGAATCGAAAACCGAGCAAATCTTTGCCCGTCGTCGTCTAACTTTTGATTGTTCTGCAAGTTTAATTGAAAGAGAAACTTCAGAGTGGAATCAAATTGCCGATCGCTTTGAAGAACGTTTTGGAGACATGATTCAAGTCTTTCGTGGCTTGGCTGATTTCCGCATCTTTAAGCTTACACCTAGTGAAGGGCGCTTTGTAATTGGCTTTGGTGCGGCTTATCAAATAACTGCTGATGATTTTAATAGTTTAAAGCATATTAAAGGTTAAGTTGTAGTTAAAGGAATTACGCCAATAGACATCTCCTAAAAACAATGTAGAGACGTTACATGTAACGTCTCTACAAGGGTTGTGGACAACGCATAGTTCATTTTTGGAGATGTCTAATAGTATATGCGCGATCGCTCTTATTGCTTGACACATTCTCAAGTTTGACGAAATCTTGCCAACAACTCCTCACGAGATGATTGCAGCAAAAAACGAGTAAACTCTTCTGGTGGTAATACAAGCATTGGCTCTATAATTGCTACTAACTCCTCATCCAATGTCCCAAAACGGACACGCAGCAAGTTTTCTATTGTGATACGACGTTCCGTCTGAATACCTTGCTGTTGTCCTTCTTGTCTTGCCTCTGCTAGCCGTTCTTGATAAATCTGGATACCCTGCTGGATACCTTCTTGTCTTGCCTCTGCTAGCCGTTGCTCATAAATGGGTGATAACCGCATAATTAAATCCCTATCCTCTTGATCTACATTTTGACCGATTTCTAAGGTAGTCTTCAAATTAACTAACAAATCCATCGCTTTGGAACGTAAAGGATTATTTTCTGGAAGTGCCTCTAATTCATCTATCGCTTGTTGCTGAACTCTCCCCTTACCTAGAATTCTCAACCAGAGAGTTTCTTCGGTAGGTGGTAACTGGTGAATTGCGACAATAGCTGTTTTGAGAAAGTCTGCTAAAAAATAGACTCCAGCACCCCAGTTATCTTCATCAAGTTTAGCTCCAAATCCATCTAAAAGGGACACAGAAGCGGTAGGCGATAAAATCCACAAACGCGGTAATTCAATCTCAGAAACGGGAGTATTATTACGTTTAGCCTGACGTTCTAAATCAGTAAAAACATCAAACAATTTGTGTATACAACCGCGAATTTCACTCTTGCTTGCCGCATTTCTAAACGGCTCAAACAGTGCTGCTGTAGTAGCAAATCGCCCTAATAATCCTAGCAGCATTGTGTTGCTTGAAGGTTGAGGTGAGGGTGCAAAATAAACATCAATCTCCCGCACTTCTGCCGCAACCTGACGGCTTGTTTCTACTTTTCCTAATGGCAATAACAACTCTTGAAGATAATCTTTGGCAAACTGGTCGTAGGGAAATCTGGTCATTTATTCTTTGACTTATTCTTGGCGTCCTTGGCGTCTTGGCGGTTCGATAAATCAGGGTTTTTGGTAATTTTTGCGTAAGAAGCCCTGACGACTGGAAGTCGCGGCTATACAAACAAAGTCCCCCTGCGGGGACTAAGAAAAAGCAGGGTTTTTAGCCTGGGTCGGCAGGCTTTGTACGCACAACGCCTCAGGCTTCCAGCCTGAAGGGCTTTTGGGGTTTAAAAACACGCCCTAGTACCTATTTTCAAGGCACGTCTATTGTTATCAAGCAAATGCCCCAACGACCTAGAGTTTTTTCTCATTTGGGCGTGAACTGTTACAAAAACTGAAACAGAAGTAGATTTTTCCCAGTAATAGCCGTAAGATAATAATCAAACTTCAGTAAATTCTCTGAAGGAAATTAAATCATTTACTCATAGCAGGATTCGTGCAGGCGGGATTTTTGCTGCAACTAATAACTTGTTGAGGCTTAAGAATGAACAAACGTGTAAAGTCTCGGCGGACTTTCTGGTGCTTGCTGCCCAGTTTTACCCGCTACAGTTTAATTTTATTACTCAGTGGCGTTTTGTTATCTGAGTCAGTGGGGGCAACACCTGAAAGAAGGTTGCAAATAGCAGAGCAGCCGAAACAATCATATTCAGATTCATTTTCCGAAAATATAGCTGGGAAAGTTCCGGCTAGTGTCAACATTACCAGCTTCCGACTGCAAATAGCCCAATTGCCTGCGACAAAACCACAAAACATAAAACCTCCGCTAAGTCCGGAAGAAGCGAAAATAAAGCCACTGAAAGATAAAGCATCTCAACTCTTCAAAGAAGCAATTGAACTATTTAAGCAACCATCAGCAGCATCAAAGCGACAGGCAATTACAAAATTAGAAGAGGTGCTAAAAATCTGGAGATTACCAGAAGTACGTGCCGTAATACCGGAAAAAGCTCGCTCCTATGAAGCTTCAACACTTGATGCGATCGCCAGTACCTACGGTACTCTGAATGAAAATACCAAAGCTCTGGGATATTTGGAGCAAGCATTAGCTATTTCGCGTGAACTAAAGGATAGACTTCAAGAAGCTCGTATACTTATGACAATCGGCAATATCTACGGCTTGAACCTGACTGAATACACGAAAGCTGTAGGATATTTGGAACAAGCATTAGCTATCTTGCGGGAATCCAAAGAACCAAAGGCTCGCTCCCTGCAACGTGTAACGCTCTTAGGACTTGGTGGATTTTACGCACAATTAGGAGAAAAGCAAAAAGCGATTGATGCTGATAACGAAGCTCAGTCATTGTCTGATGCTGATATACCAATTCACAAGCCAAATAACGGTTTACAAGAAAAAGCAGATGGACTGGCACGAACCGCATTAAACTACCAAAATTTGGGTGAAACAGAGAAAGCCCTTGATTCTTACCGACAAGCACTAGAAATCTATCGCCAAACAAAAGATTTATTGAAACAGGAACTAACACTCAGTAGCATAGGCTTAGTCTACAGTTCAAGGGGCGATCGCTCTTCAGCAGAAAAATATATCCAGCAGGCTTTAGAGTTACAGAAAACAATCCAAAGCCAATTGCAACAGGACGCCAAATCTCAAACAAATCAAATCATTATTCTCAAGCAAATTGCCATCAGCTACTATGCGTTGGGCGATATACAGCAGCAAATATTCTACTTAAATCAAGGACGGATTATAGCCCATGAGTTAGGTAGAACCCAGGATGAAGCACAGTTGATTTCCAGTATTGGTGAGGCTTACTACAATCTAGGTGAGACACAAAAAGCCAAAGATAATTTTACTCAAGCCCTAAAGCTGCAACGTGAGATTAAAGATTCTCAAGAAGAAGCTAAAACGCTAGTAAATATTGCTTCTATCCATACAAAATCAGGAGAATTTCAGCAAGCCTTAGATAAACTCAACGAAGCACTGAAGATTTCTAAGCAAAAACAAAACTCCCTTTTAGAAGGAGGGATTCTCTTTGAGATGAGCAATGTTTACAGAGATTTAGGGGCTTATGAATTAAGTATCGAAAAAAGCAAAGAAATTTTGGCAATATATCAGAAAAGCAATCCCTCTCTAGTAGGAATTACTCTCTTTAGCATAGGAACTTCTTATTTAGGAAGCTGCTTTCATCAACAAAAGCCAGAAGATTGTCATCAAGCATTAGACTATTTTAACCAAGCATTAACATCTGACCGCAAACAAGGTTCTGTCTCAGGGGAAGCCCGCATCCTTGGAATCATTGCCAAGACTTATGAGTTATTGAAGGATTATCCGCAAGCAATTACCAATGCCGAACAAGCTTTGGAATTATCTCGCAAATCTAACCTTAAACATGCTGAAAACTATTCCCTGCTTTATTTAAGCGCTGCTTACAAAGGTAAAGGGGATTATCAAAACGCGCTTGATTTTAGCAAACAATCTTTGTTACTATCACAGCAACTAAGAGATTTAACATCACAAGCTACCGTCTACAAAATTCAAGGTGTAATTTACACCTCTATGAAACAGCCGCAGCAGGCTATAGAGGCTTATAATCAACAACTAAAGCTAGCAAAGCAAATAGGCGACACATCCAACCAAACTTATCCACTTTATAAGATAGCCGTCATTGAGCGCGATAGAGGCAATTTCAACCAAGCCAAGACGCACATAGAAACAGTCATCAGCATTGTTGAGAATACACGCAGCAAAGTCAACAGCCAAGACTTACGTTCTTCTTACTTTGCCACAGTGCAGGATTATTACAAATTCTACATCGATTTGTTGATGCAACTGCACAAGCAAAACCCATCTAAAGGATACGATGCAGAGGCACTACACATCAGCGAGCGATCGCGCGCTCGTAGTTTAATAGAACTATTAACTGAAGCTAGAGCAAATATTCGTAAAGGTGTTGACCCCAAACTTTTGGCAGAAGAAAAGCGCTTACAACAGTTAATTGATGCGAGAGGAAAACTATTACAAGAAGCATCTAACAAATTAGCAGAAGAAAAGCTTCAAAAAGAAGTCTCAGACCTCCTTACTCAACAAAAAGAACTTCAAACCAAAATCCGCACTTCAAGCCCCAAATACGCAGCGCTGCAATATCCGGAACCTTTAAAGTTACCGCAAATTCAGCAACAACTCGATAAAGACACTCTATTATTAGAGTATTCTTTGGGTAAAGAACACAGCTATCTTTGGGCTGTAACTCCCAACTCCATCGACACCTACGAACTCCCCAAACGCGAAGAGATAGAGAAAGCAGCCACCGAATTTAGAGAAACTTTAATTAAATGTCAGAAAAAAGTATCTCCAAGCT
>CASBQC010000087.1 GCA_949127805.1 Nostocales cyanobacterium PMM_0081 | reverse complement strand
TTAATATTGTTACAAAAGGGAGAACAAGGAATTGTCACTTTCTGTAATAATCAGGACGAAATTATTTTAAACAAACTGGTATCAATGGAAGTGGTGCCAGGAACTATCATCACTTTAGAAGAGAGAATTCCTTCTTTTGTCATCAAGGTACGAAATAGACGCTGGCAAATAAATAAGGATGTTGCTTGCGCTATTTATGTGCGTGTTGTTAATAGCTAAGTCGCAGCTAGACAAATAAAGTGCCTGACGATTAAAATCGCGGCTATACGAACAAAGTCCGCCTGCGCGGACTTAAGAAGGAGTGAGAGAGGGGAGTTTTAGTTATTAGGAAATAACGGATATTTTCCACAATTGAGGAATTCGTGAAGTTATGAATGGGACGACCCTTACACGCCATTATCAAAATGTTTTACAAGTTTTTCAAGATTACTATCAGCTAACAAAGCCCCGGATTATTCCGCTGCTGTTGATTACTACGGCTGCTAGTATGGCGATCGCATCGAATGGAAAACTAGACCCGTTATTGCTACTATTAACCATGATTGGTGGTACTTGTGCCACTGCTAGCGCTCAGACTATCAATTGTATCTACGATAGCGATATTGATTATGAAATGGAACGCACGCGCAATAGACCGATGCCTTCTGGTCGCGTGCAGCCATTACATGCTCTCATATTTGCGATCGCTCTTGCCTGTATTTCTTTCGCGGTGCTGGCAGTATTTGTTAATCTGTTAAGTGCTTTGTTAGCGATGTCTGGAATCGCCTTCTATGTGGGCATTTACACCCATTTGCTCAAACGCCATACTCCCTACAATATCGTCATTGGCGGCGCAGCGGGTGCAATTCCGGCGTTGGTGGGTTGGGCTGCGGTGACAAATACCTTAAGCTGGACAGCATGGACGATTTTTGCGATCGTCTTCTTATGGACACCTCCCCATTTTTGGGCTTTGGCATTAATGATCCGCGATGAATATGCCAAAGTAGGTGTGCCTATGTTGCCGGTAGTTACTGATAATATTGCCACGGCGCGTCAGATTTGGCGATACACTTTGGTAGTTATTCCGAGCACGTTTTTATTAATTTATCCTCTTCACGCTTCGGGGGTAATTTATGGTGCGATCGCCTTTATTTTAGGGGCGATTTTTATTATGAAAGCTTGGACGCTGTTGCAGAATCCAGATGATAAACAATTCGCGCGATCGCTTTTTCTTTACTCTATTCTCTACATGATGTTGCTGTGCGCTGCAATGGTAGTTGATAGTCTACCCATCACTCATCATTTGATAGAGGCAATTTTAGGTTTTCGCTAATAAGCCCCGACGATTAAAATCGCGGCTACAAAAACAAAGTCCGCCTACGCGGACTAATAGAAAATTGTGGCTTTGAAACCCGCCTACGCGGGTTTTGTCTGTGTAGACGCGAATTCTATTCGCCCTTTTCACAACCCAATAAAGGAGTAATTATGATTCAACAAAATAGCAACAATTTGACCGCAAATACAAGCCAATGGATAACAGCTAACGGCTACGATCCAAATAATTTGAATCAACGGGGTGAAAATGGTGATACAGCTTTAATGAAAGCAACCAGAGAAGGCGTTTATGCAGTAGTTGAAGAACTAATTAACGCCGGGGCTGATATTAATGCCACAAATAACGATAATAACAATGCTTTGTGGTTTGCTTGTTTTGGCAATCACTACGATTTAATTCGTTTATTGCTGGCTGTAAACATTAACATCAACAACCAAAATGATAATGGTGCAACTGTTTTGATGTACGCAGCATCAGCCGGAAAAACAGAAGTTGTGAAGTTGCTTTTGCAATATCAGCCCAATCTAGAGTTGAGAAACTTAGACGACTATAAAGCCGTAGATTTCGCTAGCAACGTAGAAGTTTTAAGGATTTTGAAAAATGCAAGTAAATAAGATGACAGGGAAAGCATATCACGATGCTACTAAGCATTCTTACTTATCGGTGCAAATCGATCCAAATTATGTAGATTTGTCAACTCAACCGTCGGCTTTTAAATTTTATCCAAAGTTTTATCGCCGAATAAGTCTAGATTTTCTCAATAATTCTATCCACTCTTTTCTCTGGTTAACGAGTGCGATTACCCTGGAAAAGACGTATAAAAATACTGTCGATAAACTGCGAGTGAATCCATCAGCAGGTGCTTTATATCCGACTGAGGTTTACGTGCAGATTCGCGGAATACAGGGAATGATAGATGGTATATATCATCTAGAAGTTGAGAATAATTGTCTGGTACTTATCTATGAATTAATTGATGATGGATTAGAGGATTATATTTTACCGAATAATCGTATCATCGGATTCATTTTTTTAATTAGTTGTGTTTATTATAGGTCTAGTTGGAAATATAAAGACAGGAGTATCAGGTATTGCTGGTTAGATAGCGGACACCATTTGGGTGCGATCGCTGCTTCAGCTTTTCTTCACGATAGAGATATACAACTAGTTTTCGATTTTGATAAACTCGCTCTCAATGCAGATTTGGGATTTGAGAATAAAGAGTTTATTACTGCTTGTATAACTTCCGGAGAAGTTCAAGATAAGAAGGTTCGACGCTTAAGGCTGAAAGTCCCTTTTGTTTGTGGAACTGATTATTTTGAACAGAATCAATTTATTGAGGAAGCTTATAAAGAAACAGCTTTACAAAAAAGTTGTCAGCAAGAAATAAAGCAACCTCAATTGAACTTTGACAAGGATAGATTTTCTCAAGCTGTTTGGAACAGACGCTCAATTAGGCGTTTTGAAAAACAATCTATTTCCCAGGAACTTTATTTTAGTATTTTGCAGCAAATTAGGCAAGCGATACCGACAGAAAGTTTTGAGGAAATCGAAATTTACGCGGTTGTCCATCGAGTCGAGGGGATGTCACCAGGATTATACAAAGGAACGGATTTAGTCAAGGAGGGTAATTTTAGTGAAAAGACAGGTTACTTGTGCGTTAATCAAGCGATCGCTTCAGATGGTGCAGTAACTTGGTTTTTTGTTTCCAACTATACAAATTATCAAACTGCCATGCAAATGGCTGGTTTTTTAGGACAAAGACTGTATCTAGTAAGTAATTATTGGGGAATTCATTGTAGTGGAATTGGTGCTTATTATGACGATGAAACTCAAGAATTTCTAGAGACAGATAAAGATGTCCTTTACGCAATGGCAATTGGCATATAACTGGAAAAAATAAAGAGGCACAACTATGACAAACTATTTCTGGCAGAATGAAGATTCACGTCCAATCCAACCGACTTCGGCAGATATTATACTGCGCCAGCAATTAGAATATTCTATTAGCAAGTACTTTTATGAAGATTGTGATCGCTGTATTCAAAAATTATTATCAAGTTGTCGATGGTATGTCACAACCCATGCCAATGCTTTGACTTTGGTAATTGAATGTCCAGACCAAGTTACTAATTGGCGTGTGTTACAAAAAATTGTGCCAATGGCGACATTGCTACATAAAATTGTTAGCAGTGCTAAAATTCGCGTTTGTCCCCCAGAAAGCGAGGGAATGCCTTTTGAAATGAGGGTAGATGAATTATCAGTTTACAAAGATTGGGCTTGATGCTGAAGCAAAGAAGGGGAGATGGGGAGACAAGTGGAACAAGTAGAATCATTTTTAACTTTTGACTCTTGACTTTTGACTCTTGACTTTTAACTCTTGACTTTTTGCCTGAGAATTGTGGTTATTTCTTCAAAAACCACATCAGCAGAATGTTTGACAGCAGGACTTAATTCTAGTCCAAAGCCAAGATTTTCCGCTTCAATTAGGTAAACTGTTACATAATAGGGAAAGTCATCTTTAAAGATTTTCCTCCCAGCGGCTAGAGCATTATCCCAACGAAAATCGTGCAAGTTATAACTGGGTTCCGGTAAAGTTTCCAATTCTTTTCCAGGAACTTTAAACACTGCACCGGGTTCGGAATTCGTTGAACTTGCATCAATAATTATTAATTCTTTGCTACCTCTTGCTTGAAACATGACTTCCATGCCGGCGGTGCCACAGTCGTAAACTTGGATATGAGGATGAGGATTTTTGGTAAGATATTGCTGTAAGCGTTGGGCAATTATTACACCTACGGCATCGTCACTGCGGTTGAGATTGCCGCAGCCAATAATTGTTAGCATAGGATAATATTTTTGCTCTTAATAATTAAGTTTCGTGCAAAGAGTCTACCTTTTGTGTGCGGGTTAATCTAATAAGTCCAAAACTTCTTGCTCAACAACTCTTGAACGTAGAATGTCCAGCGCATCTTGATCTGCAACTTCAATTATTTCTGCTACACATTGACGTACCCGTTCAGCAATATCAGGCTGCCACTGGCGCAATTTTGTATTTAATTTTTATATTAAAGCGTCCATTGATATTACCATTAAATTTAAGCTTATTGTAAAAAAAGTCTTTGACTTGCCGCAGTTGTTCAATCAGATTCGCATCCATGATTTTTCATCCCCTCGACACTTGTCATTTTATGCTTTTTAGGGAATGAAACAGCCCTCGTACAGGAAAGGGCGGAACCCCGATGCCTGTTGCTGCAACGCCTGGTTAGGCGCTGTGACCGGACGATGGAGGTGGACAGACTTCCATAGCTTGAATCAAACCGTGTTCAAAGGTGAATCGATGGCCCACATGCTCATCGGCAAGAACGGCTCCAGCCAGGTCGCGCACGACTTGATGCACACCGACCAAAATATGTCCGGCATCCTCCGGGTGAAACGAAATCGGCTCGACGCGCCCATTGATCTCGCTCCATTGCTCCGTCCAGTAAGCGCGAACTTCTTCAGGACCACGGACAAAACCGCCTTTGAACGCTCTCGGCCAAGCCACATCCGGAGTCATGAGGGCGAGGGCGGCGTCAATATCTCGCGCGTTGAAAGCCGCGTATGCCGCACGTAGCAGTTCAATTTCTGGTGCAGGTTGAGCTGGCATAAGAAGTGTAGTGAAGTAAGGTAGACCCGTAGGGCTAGACAAAAATCGAGGGGGAATAAGCTACAAATCTCAAGTCACAGACTCATCAACGTTGATGTTTGAGTTTTACTTGGATCAGCAATTCAATTCACGGTTTTTAGACTATCACAATACCACGACTTACGCAACTGGCACAACGCGATCGCCAACTATAGTAATTAAGTTACGCACTGGTTAAAAAGCTCTAAAAGCTCTTTCAATGCTTTTAGAGGAGGGTATTCTCAATCAGGAACAATACCAATTAAAATGTCAGGATCTAATTGATCAACTTTAATAATGAGTAACTAAAGCAATTTAGTAGGTTGGGTTCAAAAAAGTAAAACCCAACCTACTGGGCAACGGATAACAAAAAAAATGAAGCGGTTTAGCTGGAAATTTCTACATCATATTTTTTAGCAATTTGAGAGAGTTTCTCAAACTGCTGTTGTGATGCTTGAGTTAAGATTGCTTCTGCCTTTTCTTGTTCGCTACCTTCTTTAGGAAGTAAATACCTAATGTAAAGTGAAACAAAATCGACTATAGCCGCTGTACCTGATAAAGCGTGATTATCAGCTTGCTTTCCGGCGATCGCTCCTGCTAAACCAGTTCTAATTGGGTCTGGTTTAACTTTCATAAATTGATCCACAAGTTGATAAATGTAGTCTCCTGTGGGTAATTTATCTAACTTACTTCTATCTGGAGTAAGCTTGTATCCTGCTTCTTTTGCTTGCTCTAAAACACACCATTCTGTAAACTCTTGCAGTGCTTCTTCGGGAAGATGAGAAAGATGATTGTGTAATGCTAATTCAGTCACAATAATACCCGTGTAAATTTAAATTTTGGTAGCACCCAGCGATTAAAATCGCGGCTAGACATACAAAACCCGCTTACGCGGGTTCAAAACCCTTGATGTCCGTTAGTCCGCGTAGGCGGACTTAGTTTGTGTAGCTGCGAATTCCATTCGCCAAAAGCCTAGGCAGTACGGAAACGCGCCAATTCTTCGCCTGTTTTCGCATCGTGAGCGTGAACGGTGCAAACTAAGCAAGAATCAAACGATCGCGCGACATGTCCCACTTCCACCGGATCGGTAGGATCGAAAATGGGTGTCCCTACCAAAGCTTCTTCAATCGGTCCGCGCAATCCTTCACCGTCGCGGGGTCCAATGTTCCAGGTGCTGGGAGCCATGATTTGATAATTCTTAATCTTGCCTCCTTCAATATCGACCCAGTGACACAGCGCACCCCGTGAAGCTTCGGTTGCACCCCAGCCGCGTCCGTCTTTTTCTTGGGGTTTGATATACCAAGGATCGTTTAACTTAAATTCACGCAAACAGTGTTCGGCTTGGCGATATAACTTGACAATTTCGTGAACTCGTGCTAGCTGACGGATATGGATATTCGCACCGCCCATTTGCTTGAATGCGTCTAAAATGAATCCGTCCTGGTGTTGCCAAGATTCGCCATGTTTGCCACCTGCGACTAACTGACGCGCTAGGGGTCCTGCTTCCAAACGTCCAAACTGTTCGTGGCTGACAGCGCTTGACCAAGAATAAGCCTTGTCAAAGTCTTTGGTATTCTTTTGGCTTGGTTTGGTCGTGCGATCGAAGGGGTGAACATCTGCCGTCCCTTCATCATACCAGGAGCGAATTGTATTTTCGCGGGTGAAACTTTGATCCATCAAAACATGAGTATCGCTAAAGCTGTCATACACACCACTCTTCATAATTGTGGCAGCATTTCGCCCTTCAATAGTCGGTTTTTGGTATCTATCTTCGTGAGGTAAATATCCCCAAGTGACATATTTACCAACACCAACACCGTATTTATCCAAACCGATTTCTAAACCCATTCGCCAATAAAAACCTAAGTCAGAATTTGCATGATTTGGGTTTTCATCTAGCCACGCCATAAAGTCATCATAAGTGTTAATTTGTTCATAGCGTTCTAATGAACAACCTAACCAAACTGGTTCTAACCAATTAGTGCGGAAATATTCCAAAATTGACCAGGCGCGGGTAACATCTGTTAAGGTGGGGGAGCACATCACGCCACCAGGAACCATGTAACTAGAATGGGGCCATTGTCCGCCAAATAAAGCGTAAATTTCTACAGGTTTGCTAGAAATTGTAATGCCTATTTCATAGGATTTACCTGTGAAAGCGGCAAAGCGTCTACAAGCTTCTTCATAAAAGCTACTGTGCTGATACTTTTTGTTAGTCAAGTCGATAGCAAATAGACCATAAAAGTAACGCGGGATGCTTTGAATTGTTTCGACAATTTGACCTAAATTTCTCGCTAAAATAGCGTTGCGGGGAACTTCTGTTCCCCAAGCGGTATCTAACGCCCAAGCAGCGGAGGTGAGGTGAGAAGCACCGCAAATGCCGCAAACGCGAGGTGTAACAATTAATCCGGCTTGGGGGTCTTTGCCGCGTAGAATAACTTCAAACCCGCGAAAGAGTTCTGCATGAGTCCAGGCATTTACTACCTGTCCATCATCGATTTCTACGCGCACATCTAAATCGCCTTCAACTCTCCCAACGGGGGAAATATCTAATGTTTTAATTGTCATTTTTTTCTCCTTTGTAGTAAGCGTTTCAGCGCTTTTTAAGCACTGAAGTGATTACTACGAATTAAACCGTAAAAAAGTCTTCTTCTGCCCAAGCTGGCATTGAATCTTTTGCCACCATTGTTAACAAGGCGTAGTTTTTTTTGTTAACTCCTGTAGGCAATTCTTTGGGAACTCCCATGACAGTTTGGGTTTTAAATACGGTTCCCGGTTTCAGGTCGTGGAAGGGAAATTCTGGTTCCGTACAACCTATACAAGGCATCCCAGCGCGGGTTTTGGATGAGACGCGATTCCATAAAATGCGGTTGCAGGAAGAATGAGTCATGGGTCCGCGACAGCCTAAGTCGTAAAATAAGCATCCTTTACGCTGACCAAATTCGGCGGTTGATGCTTTGTAGGCAAAGTGGACGTTGCGGGTACAGCCTGTTTGAGTAAAACTCTTGAAGAAGGTTTCCGGACGATGCAATTCATCTAAGCTGATATCGCTGATTCTTCCTGTGGCGATCGCTACTAATATCTGCGTTATCCAGTCAGGGTGTGCGGGACATCCAGGTATGTTGATGACGGGTAATCCAGATAATGAATGGAAATCTTTCCCTAAAAAGCCGCCTTTTTGACGTTTGAGAAATTGCAATCCTTGAGATTCGCTGGGGTTGGGTGACATTGCGGGTATTCCTCCCCAGGTGGCACAGTCTCCCACCGCTACGACGAAGTTGGCGACTTTGGATAAGTCGTTTAACCAGTCTTTCATCGGGCGATCGGCGAACCGATTCCATTCACATGGTAAAAATTCTTAAAATGCTTGCAACGTAAGTATTTCAGAAATTAAATATTTTTGAGGACTGATTGTATGACTAAATAATCTATCTGCGGAAATTCCGCAGATGCGAGAATTTTATCACTTTGCTTGTTCGACGGTGCGGAATTTCGGTAAAAATCCGCAGACTATTTGGAATGCATCGCACAATCTTCAAAGATTTTTCGGTAGCTTTGCCATAACAGTAATTAATTACGGAGAGTTACATTTGGATAAATAGAAATATTTATTACACAATATTCAGTATGGTTTCCCTTAAGCGTTTAGTCTGTGGATTTACAAGCGTTGTTATTTCGGTGACTGGCTTTACTGCAAGTGCTTTTGGGCAAGATTCGGGTAAATTTGTCAATAAGCGGGCTTGATAGTACTGGAAGTCCAATAATGCTTGATATAGAAAGCATTCAAGGCACTGATTTTAAGATTTATCAGTCTCTGTCAGGTGAACAAATTTTGGTTAGTAGTTTCACTGTAGCTTGTGGTGAAGCAAGGCTTTTTGGTACTGGCAGCATCTCCTATACTCGCAGTGGGGTGAAGTTAATCGAGTCTAAAAAAGAACAAGAATTTCAATATCAGCAAGGCTCTGCCGGTGGCAATGCTATGCGGTTTGTTTGTCGCCGTATTGGCGCTCGTGGTTGGTGAAGTTATGTTAAAACAATTTATTTTAGCGATCGCCGTAGTCACCGGATTGTGTGGTTGTAATAGCTCCTTAAAATACACAATATGAAAATTCAAGTTAAAGATATTCCTACCAAGCAGTGGATAGGATTTGGTGTGTTTTTGTTTATAGTGCTTTTCTTGTGGTGGTGCGACTACGAACGTCAACGCCCTATTCGTGAAGCGTCAGAAGGGCTTCAGGGCATACTTGATAAGGATAAGCAATTAAATTGCGATTTTTTGAGAACCAGGGGAGACTGGCAAGTTTACGACAAAAACGGTTGCGATAAATAAGTGATCGCGGATTCTATCTCAAACCAAAACGCGCTTCATTGATGAAGCGCGTTTTGCTTGGTGGTAGGTTATGAGGCGATCGCGCTACCTTTACTGATTTGACTTGTTTCTTTCTCAATCTCAAATAAGTCTCGAATGTCTACATTAAGTTCTTGGCAGACTTTTAAGACTCTCAAGACGGCACCAAGATTTCTGCCATTCTCCCAATTTTGAATAGTCGTTTTAGTCAAGCCAGACAGTCTGGCTAGTTCATCCTGACTCAACCCCTTGCTTCTCCTGTATTCCGAAAGCTTAGATACCACTTTCGTATCGTCAGAAAATGACTCAATGCCGACAGGAACGCACTTACCGACGGTATTCAGGGGTGGGTTAAACCATAAAATTAGAGCCGATTCAATTTGAGGCAATAACTCAGGCGAGTCAACAAACAAATAAACTATTTTTATACTTCCGATTGTTTCCAGTTCCTGGTACTTGTGATGACTTGCCCATCGGTTTTTTGGGTTTATTGAGCGACCAATATACTGAACTGTACCTTGAGAATCAATTGCAAAATATATAGCAGGATTTCTAGGAAACGCGGATTTTGCATCCAGAGGCAGCCAAGGAAGGGACGAGAGGTTGATTTCTGAAGGATTAATCATTGCCAACCTTTTCCTCTTCAAATAAATCTACAGGTTGGCAGTTAAACAATTCACAGAGTTTTGCAACCCTAACAAACATTTTTACGCCGTCTCTACTCTTTTCCCAGTTCCGAACCGTAGACACGTCAACACCTAGCCTTTCTGCGATTTGACGCTGTGTTAGACCTTTTTCTTCTCTAAGTTTCGCAATTTTAGACACGTAGTTTTCTCCCATGCATTAATTCATAGCATTAATATAGCATGACTTTCTTCGTGTGAACTAGTTGACAGCGTGAACAAGTTCATGCACACTAGATATAGAGAAAGCGCTCTGGGTCTGGACAACTTTAAGCGCTTCTCTAGTCCCAACTTAAGGAACTTTAACTAATTATGGCTCAAGTAACCCTTGACTCACAAGAATACGCGCAAAGCGAATTTGAAAATTACATCAAGCAGCAAGCTCAGTTGATTGCCCCAGACTTTACAGATATCAAAATCAAAGTCGCGATCGCACAACTTTCGCAAAACACCAAAATAGCCAAATATGACGTACCAACTGGGTATGTCAATGCTACTCAGATGTGCAAGGCTTGCGGTAAACAGTGGGGACATTACGCCTGCCTTGATTCGACAAAAGCTTACTGGGAAGGTCTTTCCACCGAAATCGGGATTCCGATATCGGCATTAGTAATATCAATCAAGGGTGGAAACGAGAAACAAGTGCAAGGCACATGGACGCATCCAGAGATAGCTATCGACTTAGCGCAGTGGGCATCTGTTGAATTTCGCATCTGGGCAAACCGCACCTTGCGACAGGTGATGTCAATTGAACCAATTCAACAACCCAAAACTCAAATCCAGATGTTAGCGGCTTTAGCTCAACAAATGGCAGATACTGAACAGCATTTACTCTCTCAATCAAACCGCATTGCTGCTGTTGAAGCCGAACAACAACGCTACCAAACACCCTGTGGACACTATTACACAGTGATGGGTTTTGCTAATCTACATAAGATCAACGTTACTGCCTCAGATGCCGCAACCAAAGGGCGTGCAGCATCCCGCATATGCAAGGCTCAAGACATTCAGATAGAGCAAATCTTTGATCCTCGATTTGGCAAAGTTGGGCTGTATCCGGAATCGGTGCTAGTTCAAGTTTTCAAATAAATACGCGGGACTGCGGATGTTCACCACTTATCCGCAGACTTACAACAATCGCTACACCGATTTGGGAGGCTACATGATATTAAAGCTTTTTTTAGTAGTTGCTTTTATTGCTTCTACTTTTGTTAGCTCTCTGACCAAAGCTAACTCCACTCCCAAAACCGAATGCACCCAAGAAAATCCTTGTCGGGGAATTGGCAGAAGAGATTAAATACACGCAAACATTTCCGCAATTACACCACTTCGGCGACGACACTTTTGAATTGAAATGAACAAAATCACCATTCCCAACTCTTGGACACCACCCTTATACCACCTCGGTCAACGGGTAAAACAAGGTGAAATTACTGGCATCGAATACCATCCCCCTGGTACGGGCATAGCCTATGAGCTAGGGCAGGGATGGACTTACATTGTATTACCAGATGAATATTCTGATTACGTTGACATGGCACCAGAAAGCCAAATTGAACTGCTTACACCATCAGCATCGGCTCATGAGGTTGAGAGGTTGATCGACCTTCACGGATTGAGAATAACGGCACTTACCGAACAAATGGCGCAAACAATTTATGGGTGCGGAAATTCCGCAGTTGAAAACATGGATTCACCATTCAAGCAAATCGAAGACAAATTAGCAGTAGCCAAAGAAGAGGCTCTAAGCGCCGTAGTAAGCCAATTCGTTGCAGCTATCAACCGCCAAGGGTTCACAACTGTGGAATTTTTAGAAGCTGTTGCGGATATTTTGGATAAATCCGCAGACTACGAGGTTACTACTCTAATGGAACAAGTGATCGCAAAGTTCAAAGCCTGTGCGAAACAAAAATTATGACTCGTCACGAGCTAGATTTTTACGAGTCCCCGCACTGGTTTGTGACTGATACTTTGCGTCACATCGAAGTGTCTGGTGTAGTTGGGGAGTGCTGCGTTGGCAACGGCGCGATCGCTTCCCAACTTCAACTTTACCCACAAATCAATAAGGTGTGGACTAACGACATTAACCCCTTAGTGTCAGCTGATTACCACACAGATGCAACCCAGACATGGAATTTTCCTTGCGCTGACTGGGTTATTTCTAATATTTGGGACAAACAATCTAATTCTCAAAGAATAATTGTTCGTCCCGCATCCGAAATCTGGGGTTTTCACGATAACCCTGCGAAAGTGACCGGGGGAAGTTTCCAAGGAGCGCATTTCGCGAAAATGCACCACAATCATTAGAAATCAAAAAATATGTTCAAAATTGGAAATCTTGTAATTAACGAGCAAGCGATCGCCTACGTGGATCTAGATGCAAAGAGGAATTATGTGACTGATAGAGAAAGTACTTTAGGAGTCAGGATTTATTTTAAAGTATCTGACTCTCAAGGGACTTTAGCGAGTTTATTTTTTGCCGACAAGCAAGCAGACATGCTGCGGAAATATTTTGAGAGTTCAGCAGTTGAATTAAAGGATTTAATTCATGAATAAGCAAGAAATCCTTCAAAGATTAAATCTCAATTACTGCGATATCAAGTCGCTGATAGAAGATTCGGGCTGGGGTGAATTAATTAAAAAGTCTGAATCTGGGGAAGAGATGCGATCGCATGTAGGCGATATTCTGCATTACTTAAGTGAACTAATGGGATGTGTTGAGGAGGAGATTTAAGTGGAGTTTCAACAAATATTAACTGAACTCAAAAAGCCTTTCCCACCAGACGCTCATAAAGAACGTCAACTTCCTGGTGGTGGAAGATGGTTATTTATCCCCTGGCAAGTCATCAGGGAACGACTTGACGAAGTTTGTCCTGACTGGGAAGTATCTTGGTCATCTCCCGAACATATTGGTGCGGAGTGCGTTATCACCTGTACCCTAAAGATAGGTAGCGTAACTCGCTCCGCACCAGGCAACGCCCCAATTCAACTGTTGAGCAATTCTGGTAAAGATATGTCACGGGGGACACCAATTGAAAGGGCGATCGCTGATGCGTTTAAAAATGCAGCTGAGGCATTTGGTGTGGGGCGTTATCTTGATGACCAAAAGTTTGTAGCTAATTACCTTAAAAGCAAAGGTGATTTGAGAGCTTACAAATATGCCATCGAAAACGAAGAAATTGCAGTTGGTGCTAGAGGTAGGACTAAGCTCGTAAGTACATTTAGTAGCGCTCCCTTGATGGCGCAGACTTCAGAGCGTGTTGAGCGTAGTCAAAACACAAACGTAATCACCGAAGCCCAAAGAAAAAGATTGTGGGCGATCGCTCGGTCTGAATTAAAGTTAAGTGATAGCCAAGTTAAATCCATCTTGGAAGAACTTTCAATTAGTTCAACTGCTGAAATTCTGACTTATCAATACGAAGATATTATTGACAAAATCAAAAATCATCAATTGGTAAAAAGCAATGGATAAAGTAATCTTTTTTAACGTTGACGGCACTCTAACCACTGCAATAGGTGGTGTAACTTTCAAGCAAAACCCAACCGACATCAAGCCAATCGAAGGGGTTGAAGCTGGATTAAAATATTTCAAAGAAAAAGACTATACGCTGATTGGTATCAGTAACCAGGGAGGAGTAGCTGCGGGACACAAATCATTTGAAGATACAATTGAAGAAATGCAAAATACTTTAGATTTATTACCCCAAATTGAAAGTATTTACATTTGCCTTGACTTTCATGGCAATCAAGCTTATAAAATAAATCCAGATGGCTGGAAGGTCTTCTATCGTAGTCAACTTCCGCATCCGCATGTGGATACAATGCCTGTTTTCATCCGTATGTGGATACAATGCCTTCTTTTGAATTATTTCGCAAACCCGGAACGGGAATACTTTCTAAGGCATTCATTGGATGATTCTTCGCTGTTTGAACTTTGGATGGTTGGTGACGGATTGGAACATATGGAAATAGCCAATCAAGCAAGTATTAACTATATGAGGGCTGATATTTTTCACAAACGATTTACTACTGGTATCCACGAATTCAAAGATTTGAC
>CASBQC010000086.1 GCA_949127805.1 Nostocales cyanobacterium PMM_0081 | reverse complement strand
GTCTAAAATCAATTCGCTATCCGCTACCCGTTTTCCGCGTAAATCTACGGTATTTTGAGATGTACGAATTGCTGGAGATGCTTGGGGTGGTGGTGTAACCTTAGCGGGTTTGTTAGTTGGAGGTGCGATCGCTTCGGGTTTTTTCCCATCCAGAGATTCCACATCTTCCAGCTTTACCGTCATTTTCATGATGCCAAAGCGCACACTTAATTCACCATCATTATCAGGTGCAGTTAATACTTCTGCTGTTTGCCCTAACTTGGGGATGCGGATGCGATCGCCTACTTTAGGCATAAACCCAGCTTTTGGTTTTACCTGCTGTGCTGTTTGATACTTCTGATGAATTTGATTTAAAGCATTTGTGGCATCTTGAGCATCTTGAGCCGTGGGTGTACCTTGCTGCAAGCGACGAATTATAGAAGCAATTTCACCTTTAGCGCTGGCGATCGCTTGTTGTACGGCTATTTCCTGGGAAGCCCGCAAAGAGCTTTCTCTTTCCTGTAAATTTGCTGACTTTTCCAATACCTCTTTGTATAAACGTTCTGCTTGCTGCAACAGACTTTGGGCTTCGGCAGCTTTAGTTTCTTGACGACGGCGTTGTGCTTCCAAACCAGCAATCACCTGATTTACTTCGTCTGATGCTTCCCCTACTTGGCTTTTCGCCTTTTCGACGACTTCGGGTTTTAGCCCCAAGCGAAGGGCGATCGCCAAAGCATTAGAACGTCCGGGAATTCCCCAAAGCAAACGATACGTAGGCGAAAGAGTACTTTCGTCAAATTCTACAGAAGCATTTTCAAACCGCTCATCCTCGTACTTTAAGGCTTTTAGTTCACCAAAGTGAGTTGTAGCCATAGTTAATTGAGCGTTGTCAGCGAGATAATGCAATAAAGCGATCGCTAAAGCACTACCCTCAGCTGGATCGGTTCCCGCACCCACTTCGTCTAGTAACACGAGGGATTGGGGAGTAGGCAGTAGAGACGCGATTAATCGCGTCTTTACAGGAGTGGGGGAGGATGAAGGAGATGAAGCCGCAAATTCCCCCTTGTCCTCCCTATCCCCATTTCCCAAAGCCTCTAAAATCCGACTTATCCGGCGGATGTGACCGGAAAATGTCGATAAACTTTGCTGTAGCGATTGTTCATCGCCAATATCTGCCAGTACCTTCTCAAACCAAGGTATTTCTACAGGTTCGCGGGCAGGAACAAATAAACCCACCTTTGCCATTAATACAGCTAAACCGAGGGTTTTCAAGCTGACAGTTTTACCGCCGGTGTTTGGTCCTGTGATCGTCACCACGCGAATTTGCGGTTGAATCAGTAAATCTACGGGAATTACGTCCGAACCTTGTTCGTGTTGATGCTGCCAAACTAAAAGCGGATGACGCAACTTCCGCAAGGTAATAGTTTCATTTTCTTCGCGCTTGATAAATCGCGGGGGATTTGCTCCTAACCAGAAACTATAACGTGCCTTAGCGGCTGCTAAATCCAAAGTTGTGACAATTGCTAGTAATCGTTCCAAATCTGGCTTGACTGCTGCAACTTGCTGTGTTAAGATTCGGCGAATCGCTTCTTCTTCAACTTGTTCTTTTTTAGTTGTTTGTCGCAGTTGATTGCCCCAAGGCACAATGGAATTAGGTTCTATATAAAGCGTTGCGCCGCTGGTAGAGGTATCGTGAACAATGCCGGGAATTGCGTCTTTTTGGGGCGCTTTCACAGGGATGACGTAGCGATCGCCTCTTTGGGTAATTATTTGTTCTTGAACTGCGCCATATTTAACTTGTAAAATATTTTGCAGTTTTTGGGTAATTTGAGTGCGTAATTTACGCAAATCGGTGCGAATGTCATTGAGTTTTTGGCTAGCGCGATCAGCTACTTGTGCGCGATCGTCAATACAACGGTGAATTTCCTGCTCTAATTCTGGATAAGTCCGTAAATCGGCAATTAGCTGATTGAGTATGGGAAAATCAGGTTGGTTGTCAATTACACGGCGTAAATTTCTGGTTCCGGCTAGAGTAGTAGCGATCGCCAAAAGTTCCTCACCAGTTAAAACAGCTTGAATTTCTGCCCTTTCTAAGGAATCACCAATATCTTGAATTCCCTCAAAAGACAGTCCCGTGGTGAGACGAATTTCTAATTCGTATATTTCCTTGGTTTGCTTAACCAAGTGTTCGCTTTCCGCTCTGGAGTCAGGAATCGGCAGATGACGTGAGGCTCGTGCTCCTAGTTTAGTTGCCGCAAATGTACTCATATGCTGGCAGAGCCGGTGCCATTCTAGTAATTCTAAAGTTTCAGACTGGATCAAGGCTTCAACATCTAATCTGAAACTATCGTAACAATACTACGAACAGACAGGTTCATTTTCAAGGGGTGAAATTTCCGCCCATATTACTTACCAAGATTCCGGTAAGCGGTAGAGCTTCAGTCCATGCGCGGGCTGATATATAAGCGACACGTGCGATTTTAATCGCCTTGGTCTTTTTCTGCCTACACGAACTCAACGATCCCAAATACCCTAACTTGATCGAAAGAAAGAACAAGCGGAACTTTATTATCGGACGGGGTAGCTTCTCTGGCGTGCATCGATATGCAGGATTGTGGAATGGTGACAACTCTTCGGACTGGGATTTTCTGAAAATGAATGTCTCCCAAGTGCTGTCCCTAGGTTTGTGCGGATTAGCCATCAATGGTCAGGATATTGGAGGTTTTGAAGCTTCAGCGGTGGATGAGGGCAAATGGGCTAGTCCAGAATTGCTGATTCGCTGGACGGCAGCGGGTGCTTTCCTGCCCAGGTTCCGCAATCATTATGTCCGCAAGGGGCGTAAAGAGTTTCAAGAGCCATTCATGTATGTAGAATGGTTTAACCAATATCAGGGTGGTAAGCTGCCGGAGCCGCAAAATCTGTACAGGATGGTACTGCCGATTTGTAAGCACTACATTGAATTGCGCTATCGGCTAATGCAGTTGTTCTACGATGCCATGTTTGAGAACTCGCTGAGTGGATTGCCGATATCCAGACCACTGTTTATTAACGATCCCGGCGACCAATCCCTCTACAATGACAAAGAAGCTTTCCTAGACAACGAGTTCTTTGTGGGTAAGGATCTCTTGATTGCTCCGGTTTTAGACCCTGAGGAACCCAGTTCACTTGATAAAAACTACGGCAAGCGGGATGTTTACGTCCCCTACGGCAGCAATTGGTACTGTTTTATGAACAACACCATGCCCCTTACTGCTGCTGTTGAGGGTGGGACAACTATCCGAGATTTTGATGCTAGTCTGAACCTGGAAGGCGATCACCTTAACTTCATCGTTCCCATGTATGTGCGTGCGGGGGCAATCATTCCTATGATTGAACTGGAACAATATGTGGGACAACTGAATAAGGAAGGTAAGCCCAATCCTATTACTCTGAATGTGTATCCGGGTAACAGTGGTAAATACACCATGTTCTTAGATGATGGTGTGAGCCGTTCTTCTGCTCCTAAGATGCCAGATCACTCTGGATGGGATGAAGAGGCTAATGATGAATATCGTCGGACAGAGATTACGAATTCTTACGATGAAAAGACGAAGATTCGTGAGATTAAAGTTGATCGCGTCCATGATGGCTACAAACCTAAGTTTGAAACCTATTTCTTCGTCGCTATACTGCACGATCCATCTGAAACTAAAGGAAGTTCTGGTTGCTTGAAGAGTGTCAAGGTAGGAGGACAACAACTACAACAGTTGCAAGGAGGCGATAATTTAAACGCATCCCTGAGCAATGCGTGGTATTACAACCAAAGCATCAATATTAGTTTCATCAAGGTGTTTGATAACAGCGCGAATATGACCATCATGGCAGAATATTTCTAACGGGACTTAAACATTTTTGAGGAATAAATAAGCCTCAAACCCTTCCGGGGTAAGGGAAATACGCCAAATGCCCTTGGGTTGTCGATGGAGTGAAAATTAATGTAGAGACGTAGCACTGCTACGTCTCTAGTACAGCGGGTGCGGAAATAAGGATACCATCTGAAATAGGTAAAAAGCTTGCAGCATAAGTATTCTTTCTTTTTACTTTTTACTTTTTACTTTTGCCTTGTTGTACTAGGGGTTTCGGGTAACGCATAATTAAATTATGTCGATGTCTATTGTAGAGGCGTTAATGCAAATGAGAATGGCTATATGCTGAAGGCACAATAAATAATTAGTTAGGGTTTGTGAGATTTGGTTGTAGAGGTATTCTTATAGTATAAATCATAAACTTTCGCTAAAAAGAATTGCCAAAAATTAAATTTGATTGTCCAAATAATCAATACTTAACATCAGCCAAGTTTTTATTCTGGCTATTTATAATCATAGATATATGCAGATAAATTATTTAAATTCAACATTTGAGTTAACCCAATTTTATCTAAGATACAAACACATTCACAATTTTTTGTTCTCTTCTCCCCTCTTGCTATCCTTGGCAGCTTGCAGGTTACTTTCACCAAAAACGCTGCAAGTTCCCCCACAATTTGATACCCTAGCTTAAACAGATTTCGCAATGTTAAAAGCGTGGACATTCAAATTGGTCGGGGTAAAACAGCTCGTAGAGCTTACGGAATTGATGAAATTGCTTTAGTCCCCTCCGGGAGGACACTCGATCCGAGTTTGGCAGATACCAAATGGCGTATTGGCAATATAGAGCGGGAAATCCCGATTATTGCTAGTGCGATGGATAGTGTGATAGATGTCCGCATGGCTGTAGGTTTGTCGCAGTTAGGAGCATTGGGCGTTCTCAATTTAGAAGGTATCCAAACTCGTTATGCTGACCCAGAGCCGATTTTAGAGCAAATTGCAACTGTTGGCAAAGATGAATTTGTTTCTTTAATGCAAAAACTATATGCCGAACCAATAAAGCAGGAATTAATTGAACAACGTATTCAGGAAATTAAACGACAAGGTGGTATTGCAGCAGTAAGTGCTACTCCAGCAGCTGCGAGTAAATATGGTGCGGCGATCGCGCAAGCAGGGGCAGATTTATTTTTTGTCCAAGCAACCGTAGTTTCGACGGCACACTTGTCACCAGAGTCTATAGTGCCACTTGATTTGGCAGAATTTTGTCGCTCGATGCCGATCCCTGTGATACTAGGGAATTGCGTGACTTACGAAGTCACCTTAAATTTGATGAAAGCTGGGGCAGCTGCTGTGATGGTGGGAATAGGTCCTGGTGCGGCTTGTACCTCTCGTGGGGTATTGGGTGTGGGTGTGCCTCAAGCGAGTGCGATCGCGGACTGTGCTGCCGCTAGAGACGATTATTATCAAGAAACTGGTAATTATGTCCCTGTGATTGCTGATGGCGGTTTAATCACAGGCGGAGACATCTGTAAGTGTATCGCCTGCGGTGCCGATGGTGTGATGATTGGCTCTCCCTTTGCTAGATGCGCCGAAGCCCCAGGACGAGGTTATCATTGGGGAATGGCGACTCCTAGCCCTCTATTGCCCCGTGGTACGCGTATTAGCGTCGGCACCACCGGCACTCTAGAGCAAATTCTCACCGGACCTGCGGCTCTAGATGATGGCACTCATAATCTT
>CASBQC010000085.1 GCA_949127805.1 Nostocales cyanobacterium PMM_0081 | reverse complement strand
TCCAGCAGAAATGCAGGCAAAACTGAGTCCTGGCGATGAATATATGGTATCAATTACAGAAGCGGAAATTGTCATGAAAAAAATCCGCAAGCCACTGACTTGGAACAAGTTATCGCAAATAATAGAGGAATCCGAACCAGACCCCAACCAACCTTCTTTAGAAGAAATTATTGAAATTGTCAAGGAAGTACGAAGGGAAAGACGTTCTAAAGCATGAGGATTGTATTAGATGTCAATGTTTGGATTTCCGGTTTGCTTTGGGTAGGAGTTCCGGGTCGGATTTTTGATTTAGCGGAAGCTTACCAAATTACTATTTTTGTTTCTGAACCGATACGGGAAGATATAAAAGAAATACTAGAGCGTAAAAAACTTCAAACAAAAATACAGTCTTTGGGTGTAACTGTAGAAGATTTGCTTGCTGTAGTACGACAGTTGTCAGAATCGTGTTCAACAGAGGCTGTAGATGTTCCTGAATTGCGCGATCCAGATGATATTGTGATTCTAGAAACGGCTTTAGCTGCTAATGCTGAAGTTATTATTACTGGTGATTTAGATTTACTGGTCTTAAACGAATTTAACGATATTCAGATTTTGACACCACAAGTTTTTCTCAGTCATTATTTTCCTGATATGCTCTAATTTAGGAAACTGACAAATCTTGTGTGTTGCTGCCTAACCCACCGTGTAATAAATTGATTGCTCATAGCTCAAGTCTACTTTAGTAGACTAGGTATACTTTTTAGTCTATTTAAGTAGACTTATGCTGTAAGAATTGGGAATTAATTCCCAAGCGGGAGGAAAACGAAGGGACAAGATTTTGAAGACTTTAGGACTTACGCACTTGTTACGAGAAAACAAGACTTTGAGATTGCTTCCTTGCGTCGCAATGACGGAAACACGTGGTCCGTGCGTAAGTCCTGGACTTTTGTCAATACTTCGTAGGCAATGACTTGATTGTAAATCTTTACATTTACTGTAAGCCTTATATGTTAAAGTTTACAAGTCTCGGCGCGAGAGAAGAGCTGGCACACATACCCAACCCCCACCAAAGTCATTATGCTCTCCCTCCCCTCTAGCTAGTGTTGCAGGAAGATGTCCTTTGGGAGCATGAATATCAAAAGTGAGGTCTGTGTAGTAGAGCCATTTCGCACCCGTCCTCGTTACGGCTTCTTCTTTGAATCCCAACTTTTTATTAATATCCTCTAAACATTCTACTATATTCTTCTGTATAAGTGTCTCATACGTCCGCCAGCTGACGCGATCGCCTAACTTTGTGTAGTCTTTACCTACACTTTCCCAAATGCGCTTCTGCACACTAAACCCAAAGCGCCCATCACTGTATTTTACCCACAGTTGGTCAATGGTGCGTAAGTCAGTGGAAGGAAAGTTTTTAATCGATTCGGGATCAAGCCAGACTTTTTGTTCTCTGTCAGCGATTTTGAGCATCACTGCGAGAGTTTCTTTATCTGCTTCTTCCCACTCGTAAGCTTTGAGTAAATCGCGCAACCGCGTATAGTTTACATCCTTCTCAGAACTGAGCTCATTATTCTGCTGCGTTGGTTTTACAGTTGTTATTTGAATAGATTGTTGTTCTTGTCGCTGCTTCTTGACTTCTTGTTGTTGTTGTTTCTGGTACTCTGCTTGTTTTCTAATTAAAAGTGGTGCTTCAATTCGCTCTACATCTTCATCGTTGAGTCCTAAAGACTCTTGAAACTGTTTTAATCCATTGCGGACATATTCATCTAGCGGGTATTGCACTTTAACTGCTTTTGTAAATTCCTGCTCATAATACCGCAGGCTATTTTCATACTCTTCTTTTTCTTGTTCTTTCTGTATCTGAACTTGTTTTCGATATTCCGCTTTTTTAGCAGATGTAATCTCTAACTCAATTGGTGCTATATCCTCATTTCTCAGACCTAAAATATCCTGGCTTAAATCCTTGAGTATCTTACGAGTATGTTCATCCAGGGGATATTTTTGCTCAACTACCTCAATAAAAGCTTGTTTGTAACTTTCTAAGTTTGCAAAGCGTCTGCGTAAAGGTTCTAATACTTCGCTTTCTATTTGCTCGGCTTTTTCATCTGTAATTCCAAATGTTTTCCGTTTCGGCTTTAATATTAAGTAGGAAAGTTTACTAAGTTCACCATTTTGGGCATATTGTTCAACAAGTTTGCGATACTCTGCTTCTGGATTCTTGGGTGCATATGCTTCCACATCATTGAGAGCAGATGATAGGGGTGGTATTCCTTCACCATACTTGCTGACTCCAATCAGTAGCGCTATCTTCTTAGGCATTAAACATCTCCATAAATTAATTATGAGTTGCCTGAAACCCTTGTAAAGACGTTCCAGTGGAACGTCTCTACGTCTTTTCTGGAGATGTCTATTTGCTCCACCACCCGTTGCAGCTAACAGGTCTTTTGCTATTCTCTCACTTTCTAATAGTTCTTTTCGGCTTTTTGCTTCAATGTTGACTTCTTTATCGCCAACTTTAATATTAATTTTTATTGGCTTGTCTGCCAAGCGATCGCTCAAAAACCCTAAAAAGCTTTTGACATTCTTCATGCTCACCTCAGCCGTCAGCACTCCGATTAAAGTGGCAAACCCTTTACTTCCTGCTTCTGGGTTTAAATCTGACCCACGGTCTGCCTTCTCAACCTCATCCAAATCTCGGATTTCCCGTAGCAGCTTGTTCGCTATTTTTTGCCGTCTTTCATCATCTAACTCTCGATCGTCAACGGCAAAGGTGAATTTAATAATCGGTTCGCCTGTCATTTTAACCTGCAAAGTTGCGACATCTACATGGTAATAGATTACACTTTCAGATTTTCCAATTCCGGTCAGAAAAAAGATAGCCCAAAAGCGCTTGTTGATTGAATTTATACCAATGCAAAAATATCCCTCGCGATTGCATCAAGTGACAATGCGATTGGATCGCGATCCAATTCGATTGTATCGAGTGACAATGCGATTGGATCGCGATCCAATTCGATTGCATCGAGTGACAATGCGATTGGATCGAGTGACAATGCGATTGCAGGGTATTACCAAATTTAATTGGCGATCGCATTAATGAAATGTTGTACTATAGCGGTTCTAATTTAAATCACATACATGTTCAAAAAATAAATGTAGAGACGTAGCACTGCTACGTCTCTACACGGCATATTGCACACAAATGAGAAGCGCTATATATTAAAAATCCTATAAATTATCCAACAATTCTGCTGTTTGCTGCGGTTTAACTAAAGTATTCGCGCACAAAATGCCAGATGCAGCGACTGCCGGCACACCAATTCCTGGCATAGTGCTGTCACCAACACGATACAATCCAGCAATGGGTGTGTGTGTGCTGGGAAACATTCCTTTACCTGCGGGAATCGCTGGTCCATAAGTTCCCTGATATCTTCTTAAATAATGAGTGTGAGTTAGCGGTGTGCCAATCAGTTCTAGCTCGACGCGATCGCGAATATCTGGGATAATTCTTTCTAAAGCACGATATAAAGACTTTGCTTTTTCTTGCTTCTTCTGTTCATAAAGAGCATTTTTTTCCCATCCCCCATAAGGTTCTAAAGTATAAGCATGAACTACATGATGTTTTTCAGGTGCTAGAGTTGCATCCCACACACTGGGAATCGATATCATGCAAGTATTTCCCGGTGAAGTTATATCAATTTGAGCATCGTGGACTACTACATGATGTCCCGTCAAATTCTCCAACCCTTCACCACGAATCCCTAAGTGTAAATGCATAAAACTATCTACCGCTGGTGTATTTAGGGAAACTTTGCGATAAGATGCGGGTAAGTCTTCCGGACGCAACAACTTAGTGTAAGTATCCCAAATTGTGGCATTAGAAATCACCACAGGCGAAGAGAGAATTTCACCATTTTGTAACCTCACACCAACAGCTTTGCCAGACTCTACTAAAATCTGTTCGACGTGACACCCCAACCGCAACTTCCCATGAAACTTTTCTAATCCCCGTACCAAAGCATTGACAATTGCCGCACTACCACCCACAGGATATTCAACTCCGCAACGGGAGCGTTCACCTAACATAAAAGCTACCTCTGGGGCAATAGTACCATGTGCCTTTAAACCAGACAGTAGAAAGCATTCCAAATCGATTAGCCGTCGCACCCAAACATCTTTCACTGTTGCATCCATCACATTGCCCACAGAAGCTTGAACAATCGGCAAATTGGGGAGCATTTTTGTTAAAGATGGCAAATAACGTCTTATTAACACCAAAATCATCTGCCAATCTGTTCTCAAAGCTAAAGTTGGAATGCCTTTCATCCCTTCATAAAGCGGTAATAAACGTTCTTCAAACTGCTTTAATTCTTTAGCACCTTGAGGGGTAATTTTCTCCACCTCATGACGGTAACGCTCAGTATTGCTATAAACTGCAAAAGTCCCTTCCGGAAGGTGATAATGTCCTAAAGGATCGTAAGACACACATGAAAGAGATTCGCCTAAAACATCGAGAACTTGTTTGAGAGGATTTAAACTCTGGGCATCAGTTAGACCACAATAAAAAGAAGGTCCGGAATCAAATTCAAATTTTCCTCGTCTGAAGCTATGAGCAGCACCACCAGCAATTGTATGACTTTCACAAACAATTACTCGTTTGCCATAACGTGCAAGTAATCCCGCAGCACATAATCCCCCAATACCGCTACCAATGACTATGACATCACAATCTTGCATTTTTGTTAGTAGAGACGCGATACATCGCGTCTGTTAGTTGTTAGTTGTAGAGACGCGATTCATCGCGTCTGTTAATTGTTAGTTGCCCAATGCCCAATGCCCAATTCGCAATTCCCAATGAATAAACCATTAATTGAACTTAAAGGTGTTTCTAAGTCGTTTGGTGACAATAAAGTTTTAGACGATGTAGACTTGACAATTTACCAAGGAGAAGCATTAGGAATTATTGGTCCTAGTGGCACTGGGAAATCAACAATTTTACGGGTAATTGCAGGATTAACAGCTCCCGACGATGGAGAAATTTATGTACAAGGGTTACGGCGAGAAGGTTTGATAGAAGATGGTGTTGATCCGGTTGGCATTGGGATGGTGTTTCAGCAGGCAGCATTATTCGATTCATTGACAGTGGAGCAAAATGTAGGGTTTATACTTTATCAATACTCAAAAATGTCGCGATCGCGCATTCGAGAATTGGTTGAAGAAAAATTGGACATGGTAGGTTTGCCAGGAATCGGTTCGCTCTACCCTAGTGAACTTTCCGGAGGAATGCGAAAACGTGTCAGTTTTGCCCGTGCGGTTGTATCCAACCCAGACAAACCAAAAGAGGGACCAGCAATATTACTATACGATGAGCCGACAGCCGGACTTGACCCAATTGCCTCTACAGTAATAGAAGATTTAATTCGCCAATTACAATGTACTCAGGGAGTCTGTGGTACTTATGCCATTGTTACCCACCAAGACAGTACGATTCGTCGTACCGCTGATCGAGTTATTTTTCTCTATCAAGGTAAAGTGCAGTGGCAAGGTAGTATAGATGAACTTGAGAATACAGAGCATCCTTTAATTAGACAATTTCTCAGTGGGAGTGTGCATGGACCGATTCATGTCGGCGTCGGCTAGATGGCAGAAGGAGTAAAATGCGATCGCGAACATTTAGAGAAGGTTCTGTAGGGTTATTGCTTTTGGCAGGATTAGGAGTATTTGGACTAATTCTGCTGTGGTTGAATAGAGTCACTACATCTCAACGTTCATACAAAGTTATTATCGAGTTTGCTAACGCCACCGGAATGCAAAAGGGAACACTTGTTCGCTATCGTGGTGTCAAAGTAGGCAGTATTTCTAAAATTCAACCTGGTTTAAGTAACGTTGAAGTGGAGGTTGATATTACTCAACCTGATTTGAAAATCCCCCGTGATGTATTAGTTGAAACTAATCAGTCCGGTTTGATTAGCGAAAGCATTATCGACATCACACCAAAAGCAACGCTAATTCAAGCAACTGATGTCGCTAAACCCACAGAAAAAAATTGCAATCCTCAGATTATCGTCTGTAATGGCTCTCGCTTAAAAGGTCAGGTTGGCATCAGTGTTGATGAGCTTATTCGCAGTTCAACAGCGCTATCTGTTGCATATAGTAACCCGAAATTTTATAACAATGTCAATAAAACCCTAGAAACCGCTTCTCAAGCTGCTGCCAATATAGCGGCTTTAAGTCGAGAACTCCAGGTTTTGAGCAAAAACGCACAACAACAATTAGGCACTTTTTCCGCTACAGCTAATTCAGTGCAACGAGCAACAGATAAACTTAGTACATCTACTAATCAAACAGTAATTCAATTTGGTACGACCGCCAAGCAATTTAGCACAACCGCAACTGAATTGGGCACAACCGCAACTGAATTTGGTAGAACCGCAAAAACTATTAGTTCCACTGCAAATCAAGCAAAAAGTTTGGTGACAAATCTCGATAACCTGGTGACAACAAATCGCTCAACGCTGGTTGGGACATTAAATAATCTTAGCCAAGCCAGCAATCAACTGCGCGTTACAGTCAGCAGTTTATCACCAACTGTTAATCGGTTTACCCAAGGAAAATTACTAGAAAATTTAGAAACTCTCTCAGCAAATGCAGCTCAAGCATCAACTAATTTACGCGATGCTACTAAAACCTTCAACGATCCAAGTAATCGACTGCTATTGCAACAAACTTTGGATTCGGCACGGGTAACATTTGAAAATACCCAAAAAATTACATCTGATTTAGATGAGTTGACAGGTGATCCCGCTTTTATAAATAATTTGCGGCAATTGGTGAATGGTTTAAGTACTTTAGTTTCTTCCACAGAGCAAATGCAACAGCAAGTGCAGGTTGCTGATACTTTAGATTCTTTTAAAGCATCCGTTAACAAACCAGATTTGGTTATTCCTACCCCAAGGGCAACCCAAAAGGTGATGATTATTAATATGTCACCTGCTGAAGAGAAAAGTGCTGCCAAAAAGCCAGAAATTACAATTAGTTCAAGTACCTACACTTCATCTCAAGCACGCTTATTGAAGCAGTTGCGTGACTATAAAGAGCAGCAAAAGAACCTTCAGCAGTTTAAACAAGAAGAAAACACGGGATTTAGGCTGACAACTGATAACTAAGTACTGGAGTGTAAATAAACGCGCTCTTAAACGTAGTAAGCGGCTCCAGCCCTTAAAATTGAGCGGTGAACCGCTCACTACGAGTGAGAGGAAATTAAATCAAGAAATTTCCATTGCTTAACCTTGAGGTTTGAAATATGGTTGCTTCACCTGAAATTTACTTCACCCCTGACGAATACCTCCAAATGGAGGAACACAGCGACATCAAACATGAATACATCGACGGCTACATCTACGCAATGGCTGGAGCGCTTGATTCCCACGTCACCATTGCTCTCAACTTTGCTACACTTCTACGTAATCATGTACGTGGCTCAGGTTGTCGTGTTTACATCGCCGACATGAAAGCACGCATCGAATCTATAAATCGATATTACTATCCCGATGTCATGGTGACTTGCGATCGACGAGATCAGGAAACTCCTGCGTATAAAAGTTTTCCCTGTTTAATTGTCGAGGTGTTATCTAACTCTACTGAAGCCTTTGACCGGGGAGACAAATTCGCCGATTACCAAACTTTATCAAGTCTCAAAGAGTATGTTTTAATTAACACCAAACGTCAACGAGTCGATTGTTTCCGCCGTAATGATGAAGGGCTATGGGTTTTGCAATTTTACACAGCAGAAAATAAATCATTTCGACTACACAGTATTAACTTTGAAGTCACAATAGCCGAGCTTTACGAAGATGTAGTTTTCTAATTCGCTATTTGCTTCAACTGCAAATTCATCTGATGGATTTTGGAAATTTGATGGAGGTTAATTGAACAGCCATCTCCCAATTTAATAGCAATCAAGTCATATTTGGAATTCAACATTTTGGGCGCTAATAACCCAATTTGCTAGTACGAGTTTCAATTTTACGACGTATAAAAAAATAAATATAGCTTATAATCCCAGAGTATATACCGAGAAAAATATTCTCACTTCTTTCCCCCTTCTCCCTCTTTTTTATTACTCTGTGGCTACTTTAAGATACACCGAACTGCTTTCATTTCCATTTTTTCTTTATCTCATAAGCGCGAAAACTGACTGATTAGGTGAAAGCGTTTGCGTAATTACAAGTATGATGTACTTGGATATAAAAAATGCGTAGACTACGCGATTTTATCTTACGCCTAGTTGGGTTAGAAACTGAGGAATCTCGATTAGGCGACTCATACAACAGCAAACCAGATTTTCAAACTTCTAACCGTCTTGAAGCACAACTTTATAGACAACTGCTGCAAGCCAAGCAATTACCCTTGCCTTCTGTTGAAGACGTGGAAGTTTTAGATGAGATAAATAAGAGATCCGAAATATCCGAAGATTGAACAATTTCTCATACCAAAGTCAGATGACGAATTAGATAAAAACCAAACTTGGGCATCGGGCATTGATAATTGGGAATACAAAACGTGGTAATTGGGCTTTTCTCCATTCCCCTTTCCCATGCACCCCTTTCCCATTCCCTAATTCCAATCTTGTTCTTCTTTTTTGCCGCGACTTGTGTAAATCTTGGCAAAATTGTGAATTTGGCGGGTTTTATCATAAAGTTCGGCTTCCGTCAAACCCCACTGTTGTAAGACTCGATTTAAAGTCTGTTGAATGTCTCTGGCACCTGGAAAGCCTTGATAACGTATTTGCAGCCTAGCAAGTTCTGCTAAATTGTAATCTGTTGGCTCTTGAGATAGTAAACTATCTATTAGAGGGCGATCGCGATTGTAAAGTGGATGTTGTTGATCTTTACCTACAGATGCGTCTGTCATAATTTACACTGATTTTAAATTTGATATTTCGCCAAAATTTCGGAGCCAAAAGCTATTATTTTGCGCTTTTACAAGCTCTCCAGGGTCTCCAATCTACTACTAGACGGCAACCACACCTGAGTCTTACGGCTCTCACTACTGCCACTTCACTTTAAATAAAGATACATTGTCCTTAAGAAAATACATGAAAGTTTAAAAAGAGTGAAGATTATTTTCACTCTAGTATAAGCAGCAAGGGAGCAAGAACCCGTTATGTTTGAACACTTCACTTCCGAAGCCATTAGAGTAATTATGTTAGCTCAGGAGGAAGCTCGACGCCTGGGACACAACTTTGTCGGCACAGAACAGATTCTCCTGGGCTTGATGGGAGAAGGAACTGGGGTGGGTGCTAAAGTTCTAACTGAGTTGGGTGTTACCCTCAAAGACGCACGTCGAGAAGTAGAAAAAATCATTGGTCGCGGTACTGGCTTTGTACCACCAGAAATTCCGTTTACACCGAAGGTCAAAAGCCTGTTTGAGCAATCATTTAAAGAAGCTCGCAGTCTCGGACACAACTACATAAACACAGAACATCTACTCTTGGGATTGACTGAAGCTGGTGAGGGTGTCGCTGCCAAAGTACTGCAAAATCTGGGAGTTGAACTACAGAGTATCCGCAGTGCAGTCATTCGCCGCTTGGGTGATGATCCAAGCGTTACCGCAGGTGGTGGTGGTCAAAAACGCACCCAAAACCTAAGTATAGAAGAGTTTGGCAGAAATCTCACCAAACTAGCCAAAGAAGGCAAGATTGACCCTGTAGTTGGTCGAGAAAAAGAAATTGAGCGTGCTGTGCAAATTCTCGGTCGCCGTACCAAGAATAACCCAGTCTTGATTGGCGAACCAGGAGTAGGCAAAACAGCGATCGCCGAAGGTCTAGCACAACGCATTATAAATCAAGATGTGCCCGATATTTTGCAAGACAAGCAAGTTATCAGCCTAGACATGGCATCGGTAGTGTCAGGTACTCGCTTCCGTGGCGATTTTGAAGAACGCCTGAAGAAAATCATGGAGGAAGTCCGCACTGCGGGTAATATCATCCTCGTGATAGATGAAATTCACACGCTTGTTGGTGCTGGTGGCACAGAAGGCGGCTTGGATGCTTCTAACATCCTCAAGCCAGCATTAGCGCGGGGTGAACTTCAGTGCTTGGGAGCAACCACACTTGACGAGTATCGCAAACACATTGAGCGCGATGCGGCTCTAGAGCGGCGTTTCCAACCAATTCTGGTCGGGGAACCCACTGTACCGGAAACCATTGAGATTCTACAGGGCTTGCGGAGCGTTTACGAGCAACACCATAGAGTGACAATTTCTGATGCAGCGTTAAAAGCTGCCGCCGAATTGTCAGACCGCTATATTAGCGATCGCTTTCTCCCAGATAAAGCCATAGACTTGATTGATGAAGCCGGTTCTCGCGTTCGTCTGCGGAACTCCATGTCCTCTACCAACAAAGAACTCAAGCGTCAACTCTTCAGCGTTTCCAAAGCTAAAGACGAAGCCGTCAGACTCCAAGATTTTGACAAAGCAGGACAAATGCGCGATCAAGAATTAGAAATTGAAGCGCAACTGCAAGTAGAATCCCAAAACCAGGCAATTTTCCACGGAATCGTTGATGAAGAAGACATCGCCCAAATCGTCGCTTCCTGGACTGGTGTACCCGTCAACAAGCTGACCGAATCTGAGTCAGAGTTGCTTCTACACTTAGAAGATACTCTCCACCAACGGCTCATCGGTCAAGAGCAAGCTGTCACCTCAGTATCTCGCGCCATCCGTCGCGCTAGAGTTGGCTTAAAGAATCCCAACCGTCCAATTGCTAGCTTTATTTTCTCTGGTCCCACCGGCGTTGGTAAAACCGAGTTAGCAAAATCATTAGCTTCTTACTTCTTTGGTTCCGAAGAAGCAATGATTCGTCTGGATATGTCTGAATACATGGAACGTCACACCGTTTCTAAGTTAATTGGTTCGCCTCCTGGTTACGTAGGATACGACGAAGGCGGACAACTAACCGAAGCCGTGCGCCGCAAACCATACACAGTGCTGCTATTCGACGAAATCGAAAAAGCGCACCCCGATGTATTCAATATGCTGTTGCAAATCTTAGATGACGGTCATCTCAGTGATGCGAAAGGTCGCAAGGTGGACTTTAAAAACACCTTGATTATCTTGACTTCTAACATCGGTTCTAAGGTAATTGAAAAAGGTGGTGGTGGTTTAGGCTTCGATTTCAACGAAAATGCAGCCGATGCAAATTACACCCGCATCAAAACTTTGGTGAACGAAGAACTAAAAGCTTACTTCCGTCCTGAGTTCCTCAACCGTCTGGATGAGATTATCGTCTTCACTCAGTTGAACAAAGAAGAAGTCAAGCAAATCGCGGAAATCATGTTGAAAGAAGTTGCTAGCCGGTTGACTGAAAAGGGAATTTCCTTAGAAGTGACTGAACGCTTTAAAGAGCGTGTGGTACAAGAAGGTTATGACCCCAGCTACGGTGCTAGACCTTTACGTAGAGCGATTATGCGGCTTTTGGAAGATTCTCTTGCCGAAGCTATGCTATCCGGTCAAGTCGTCGATGGAGACGCAGCTATTGTTGACGTTGACGACGACGGACAGGTGGTAGTTCGCAAGGCAGAAAAACGCGAGTTGTTATTAACGAGTGTTGGCTAATTTGTAGCAAATCACTTTTTGCTTGAATAAAGTATAAATTTGACCCCTGGTAGAAATACTAGGGGTTTTTTATATAAGGGAAAATTCAGTAATTTTCTAGCTCCTATGCTCTGACTGGGAACAAGACAAAAGCAAGTAGGGGTAAAACTGAAGTTCTACCCCTAATTTAAATTTATAATTAATTGATGACTGCTAAAACTGGTTTATGCAATCTCTTCTCACACCGCATTTATCTCAATTCAGTTGCTGAAAAGTTGCCAAAATCAACTTATTAAATTTAGCCAAGTGTGAAATTCAGAACTTATGCGTTTTTCACACGCTTGCGTCGGGAAGCAACTACTAAACCACCGACAGCTACTAAACCGAATAATGCAGAAGGTTCGGGTACAGTTTTGTAAGTCTTACTCCAAGAGTAAATGCCGGTGTGAGATGTGGTATCTTTGCGATCGCCTGCGATCGCACCAGAGTCTGTAGCTTTAAAGCCAAATGCATAATCAACTTTACCATTGAAAGTCACTTTGGCAATTTCGCTGATTTGCAATGGTGTATTTGTTGTGACTGCTGTTCTCGCTAAATTAAGCAGTATCCCGTCAAAGATTACATTTCCTGTAGAGTTACGAGCAAAGTCTGAGGATTTAGCAAGATAGGTTGGGTTAGGAATGTCTTTGTTGTAAGTTGGGTTGGGAATGTCTTTGTTGTAAGTTGGGTTGGGAATGTCTTTGTTGTAAGTTGGGTTGGGAATAGATTTGTTGTAAGTTGGATTGGAAATGTCTTTGTTAAAAGTTGGGTTCGGGATGTCTTTGTTGAAAGTTGGGTTAGCGATTTGTTGATTGAAAGTTGGGTTGGGGATTTGTTGATTGGAAGTTGGGTTGGGGATTTCTTTGTTGTAATTTGGGTTAGCGATTTGTTTATTGAAAGTTGGGTTGGGGATTTCTTTGTTGTAATTTGAATTGGGGATAGTTTTCTTATTTACGGTGATGGTTTTTTGGGTATCTTTAATCGTTGGTTGTGTATCTACAATTGTTGGTCGCGTATCTACAATGGTTTTTCGGCTATCTTTAATCGTTGGTTGCGAATCTACAATCGTTGCTCGCGAATCTACAATCGTTGCTCGCGTATCTTTAATGGTTGTTCGGCTATCTACAATCGTTGCTCGCGTATCTACAATGGTTTTTTGGGTATCTTTAATTGTTATTCGAGTATCTACAATCGTTGCTCGTGGATCTACATATTTTCCAACTACATTCAAGTGTCCAACTAAGTCAAGTTTCAATTCTCCAGTATGTTTATCTATTTGACTTAATGCAATCCCTCCAATGTTAGGATCGCCAGCAGAGTTGAAACCAGTGGTGCTCAGAGTAGTAACTAAAAAACCAAAGTTAGTATTAAAATCTTTGAGTAAGTTAGAACCAGGAGTTGTTGGGATGCTTGATAATAATCCGCTGTAAGCATTACCAAAGCCTTTTAACCATGTTGTTGCTAATGTACCATCAGCCCAATCATCTTTAGTGACACTTTCTACCTTGACGGTGTTTCTTCCTAAATTAGCACTGAAGCCAACGTGATCTGTGACAACTTCACCATTTGTAAATAGTTCAACGTTGGTAGCACTATCGTTATCTGTTAAAGCTGCGGTGGCTTTCTCAATATTGCCGGAGTTTTTGGTATCGTTTAAAACTCGTCGGTTTACACCACCGATGCCAGTCTTATCGGATTGGGCAGAACCATAAGTCCAGGTATTGATGTTGGGTTTATTGGCATCTGTGTTATTGACACCATTGGTGGTGAATTGAATCTTAGTAGGCTTAACAATGCTTGCACCAAAAGCTGGAGTTGAAGCGATCGCACTCATGCTTGCTGCTACTGTTGCACCGATTAACAATTTTTTGATAGTTACTGTCATGATTTTATCTCTAATTTTTGAGGTTGCGGGAAGAGTCTGTTTATTTGCAACAGATTCAGTCCTTTCATTAGACATCTCCGAAAATGAACTATGTGTTGCCCGAAACCCTTGTAGAGACGTAGCACTGCTACGTCTCTTTTTCGGAGATGTCTATTAGCTAATTTAATTTGTATCCACTTCAATCAGGTAAATTTAAAGTGAATTTATAAGGCTTTTTAGCACAAAAAAAAGGCATTTTCACACTGACAGTATTTAGTAGTTATACGCAATTAAAACTATTTTCAGTATTTTCGCTAATATAAGCTTTAGCAACACATTGACGGTGATATAAATTATCGTTGATGTTGCGTATTGCCCTCAAGAAAAGAAGGGTGGGAGCAACGCAGGCACACAAACAAAGCCCGCGATGTTCTGCGGGCTAATTAAGCTGATTATTATGGATAATAAATGGTATGAGCGAAAGCTAATACCAAGTCGCTTTCAAACGTAGTATTTGTCATTGCGAGCGGAACGATCGCGTAGGGAAGCAATCCCATTAACCTTGAACTACTACAAAAGAACGCAACTCGGTATAAATAAGTGTTGTGGATGCGGTTTACCTTAACTCTCTTTTGTCACTCTCGCCAAAGTATAATTTAGGGCGATCGCAAATCGTCTCAACAAAATATTAAGTAGATAAACCTCGTCTAACTTGACAACTGTAGTTTTTTACCAAAGTTTTGCGATTGCTTCCTGCGTGGCGGCTAAATATCTCTTAGCTACTTTTACCCCTTACCCGCCCAACTAAAAATTGTCCTGAGTCTTGTTATCTTTGATGATACAGTTCTAGAGATGTGACATTAGCATAAGTCCTGTAATGGTAAACAGCTTTGACGAATGGTCTTCCTTAAAAGAAGTGATTGTGGGGTCGCCGATTAATTACAATACCCAAGACTTGGAGTTGTCTTTTAAGCTTTTTTTCCATGATGTGGCTTACACAGCCTTCTGGTATCCTTCTTATGAAAAAAAGGAAAGCCAAAAGGAAAACTCAGCAGAAACCTCTTCAACCAGGAAGCTCGGAAAAAAATATCTCGAAGAGTTAGCAGAGGATGTAGAGGAACTGGTCAAAACCCTGGAAGGGTTAGGGGTGAAAGTCCACAAACCTATGACGTTGAGTCATCCCATTAAGTTTAAGACTCCTTATTGGGAGGCGACTTGCATTCCCGCCTTAAATGTGCGCGACCAAGCGATAATCATTGGTAACGAAATTATTGAAACGCCTCCTCAAATCAGAGCTAGGTATTTCGAGAACGACTTATTGAAACCAATATTTTATCATTATTTTAATCAAGGGGCAAAATGGACGACGATGCCCAGACCGATAATGACCGATCGCTCTTTTGATATGTCTTATGTGTCAAGCGATCGCACCCCCTGTGTGGAAAACATTTACACTCAAAACACCTCAGAATTTGATGTCGGATATGAGATGATGATTGATGGTGCCCAATGCGTCCGTTTGGGCAAAGATATTATCGTTAATGTGGCGACAGAAAATCATTGGTTAGGATTTCAGTGGTTGGAGCGACATTTGGGGGATAAATTCAGATTACACAAGATTTTTCAGTTGACCGACAATCATATTGACAGTATTATACTGCCTTTAAAACCGGGTAAATTGTTGTTGCGCCACCCCAAATTTCTAGATAAACTGCCAGAATTCTTGCAAAAATGGGATATCATTTATCCTCCAGAACCAACGGAGAATATTTTTCCTCAATATGAAGATGATGAGTTGATTTTGACCACCAAATATATTGACTTAAATATTTTATCGGTGGATGAGGAAAAAGTAATTGTTAACTCTTTGTTTCCCGAATTGATGACAACCTTAGAGAAGCATGGTTTTACACCCATTCCAGTCAGGCACAGGCACCGACGACTTTTTGGTGGTGGGTTCCATTGCTTTACATTGGATACGGTTAGGGAAGGAAAATTAGAGGATTACTCTAGTTAATTTATGAAACAAGTTGAAAGTTTGAAAACTCCCGGATGGTGGCAGAGAATTGAGTTAATTCTCGCTCCTATTGGCTACTGGGAAAGAGCATTTAAAAGTCATCCAGAAGCTTTTTGGGCAAAAGGAGTAGATTGGGGAAGTCCTCTGATGATGTTTTATACTCCTCAAGCTGCTCAACAGATTATCGAAAATCGGGATAAACATTTAGGAATTGTCTCGTTTCCTGGAGAGTTAACAGCAATATTTGGCAATAATTCAGTAGCGACAAGCGAAGGCGATCGCCACCAAATTTTGCGGAAAATATTGATGCCTCCTCTACACGGAAAACAGGTACGCTATTACGGACAATTAATTTGCGATATCACCCACCAAGTGATGCAGCAGTTACCAATCAACCAATCATTTTTGGCTTGGGAAGTTGCACAAGATATTACGCTGCAAGTTCTCATTGAAATTTTGTTTGGTTCTGCTCAAAAAGAGCGCTATCAACATCTGAAAAATCTGATAGTTTCTCTGTTGAATTTGTTCGCAGCTAAAACCGCTGGCTTTCCCCTGTTAAGGTTTTTTCCCAAAGTTTTAGGCAAGAGAAACTTAGGGCAGAAATTTATCCAAACACGGCAGCAAATAGAACAACTAATTTATGCCGAAATAGCAGAACGTCGGACTCGTGTAGAGCCAGATAAAACAGATATGCTGTCCCTATTGATGTCGTTTCGCGACGAACAGGGACAGCCCCTAACTGATGTAGAAATACTGGATAACTTGTTATTACTATTATCCACAGGAAATGAATCGACTACTGCTGCAATTTGTTGGTCGTGGTACTGCGTTTACCGTAATCCAGAAATTCAGGAAAAACTGCTTGAAGAAATAGAAAACTTAGGAGACTGTTCCGAGCCAATGAGTCTTTATCGTCTTCCCTATCTGACTGCTGTTTGCAATGAGACTCTACGAATGTATCCGATTACAATGTTTATTCTGCCTCGCGGTGTCAACACACCTACTGAAATAACAGGTTACGAATTACAATCTGGTAGTTTAGTTTCTATCAGTAATTATCTGCTGCATCGACAAGAAAATTTATATCCTGAACCGGACAAGTTTAAGCCAGAACGTTTTATTGAACGTCAGTTTTCTGCCTATGAATTTATGCCGTTTGGTGGTGGGATTCGGAGTTGTATTGGGGAGGAATTAGCTCTGTATTTAATGAAGCTAATTTTGGCAACTACTGTGTCTGGCTATCAATTAAGATTAGCAGATAACCAGCCTGTAACACCCCAAAGTCGGAATGCGAATTTAGCTCCGGTTAGTTTGCGGTTGGTTAAACAAGATTGTTAAGTAAAAATCAACAGGGAGGTAACTGATGCGCGATTTAGTTATAGCATGGTCAATGCTGTTTATTCCAGGTATTGTACTCTGGATTTGGGAAAAAAAAGACCCTTCACAAGAAATAAAGTATTCAGGCGAAGCTCTCAAGGAATCTAAAAGTGCTGCAATAATGATGGTGTATATCGTCATTGTTGCCTATGCTTATTCTCCTTTGCAAAACCTAGTCATTCCCCCATCGCTGATAGAAGCAGTAGGCTGGACAAACGTTTTATCTATTCCCCTATTTATAAGAATTATTATTGCTATTTTCTTAAGAGAACTCAGTCTCTATGTTATTCATTGGCAAATGCACAATAGTCGATTATTCTGGCAAACCCATAAATGGCATCATTCAATAGAAAAAATGTGGTGGCTAAGTGGACAAAAATCTAGCTTGGTCAGTAGATGGATATTGAGAAGTACAATTTTGTGGTTTCCACTGCTGGCAATTCCTGCCCAAATAATAATTTTATTTGGTGTTGTTGCATCAGTTCATAATACTATGTGTCATCTCAATGTTAAATGGCGCTCTTGGATGAAAGTAGTGGAATGGATTATTGCTACGCCGCGCTACCACCATGTACATCATTTGTCTAATCCCCAATTTCATGGTAAAAATCTAGGCGCTCTATTCACATTGTTCGATCGCATCTTTGGAACTTATGTAGATCCAGACACCATTGACCATACTAAGGAGCAATTTGGTTTAGATGGGGAACCAGTAACAGTGAAGATGATTGTGGGTGTTTAGTATGATTTATTTTGAGGGAGAATGTATCGAGATTTAGGAATCAAATCAATTAAAACTCGTAAAAATCACCTTTGCTATGGGATGGGTTTAGGTGTGATTATTTTAGATTGGATTAATCCCGGTTTTCCAGGTGATGTGCGAAATGCCAGTGCTTACCCGTTTCCCATGCAATACGAGATAGCTGAGGGAATAGATGCTCAAGCTTTAATTTGGGCAGAAGACAAGTCGCCCTGTCTGGAAGCGATAAAACGGGCGGCGAAAAAGTTAGAAAAAATTGGCTGTCGTGCAATTGTCAGCGAGTGTGGCTACTTTGGATACTTTCAAAAAGAAATTGCTGAGTCAGTTGATGTTCCTGCTTTCATGTCAACCCTATTGCAAGTTCCCTTAGCGCAACAAATTGTTGGTGCCAACAAAGTAGTAGGTGTTATGGTAGCATTCAAGGATTTTCTGACAGAAGCTCACCTCAAAGCTGTGGGCATCCAACCAGGTAGCAATTATGTCCTAGCTGGCATCAAAGAAGCGGATTGCTGTTCGGGATTCATGGATTTATATATGTACCCAGAAGCGAGTGTGCGTCAAGCTGACTATAACCTATTGGAAAAAGAGTTGGTAGAATTCGCTGTTGACTTTTATCAAGCTCATCCCAATATGGGGGCTATGGTACTAGAGTGTACTGGACTTCCACCCTTTGCCCGCGCTATTCAACGAGCAATTGATGTTCCAGTATTTAGTGCGGGGACGCTATTAGATTATGCTTATTCTGTGGTCGTTCACCGCGACTATTACGGTCATGTTTAATTAGTTCGAGTAAGAAATGACTATTAATGGTATTGCCGATCGCCCCTACCTGGACTTACTATCGTCAGTTGATTTTAAGCCGATATTTATTATGGGATTTCCACGTTCGGGGACAACTTTTTTGTACCAAGCTTTGGTGGCAACTGAGTGTTTTAATTTTGTTAGTGCTTATCAGATTATCAAATATGATGAACTGCTTTATAATCATTTTAATCAGATAGAAACTAAAGCAAAACAAGAGTTAGAAAAATATTTTTACTCTCTAGGGATTAATACTCGCGGTATTGATCAAGTTAAAGTAACTCCAGATTTACCGGAAGAGTATGCTTTTGCAATTAGTGAGTATGAATTTAACCTCAAATCAAGCAACTTAGACCGATTTATCGAGCTGTGCCAGAAGATTCAATTTATCTCCAAAACTAACCAACCCTTATTGCTTAAGTCTCCGTATTTCCAACCATTTTTGTTTATTAAAAAGACTTTTCCAGAAGCTAAATTCATTTTCATTCACCGACATCCAATTCCAGTAATTAATTCTTGGTTGAAAGCTAACCGTAATCTTTGGTTGAAAAAGAATCCTTATGTAGCATTAATTAGTAAAGACTATCAAAGTCTGGTTGACAACCCCTGGCAACGTGCTTTTAAGTGGCTATCTTATTCTCAATATTTTGAGCAGGGTTTGCATCGCATTACTAAAAAGTATATAGAAGAGGTAAATTTTTTCTTGAATAATGTTGAATCGCTACCCCAACATAATTATATTTCTGTCAGCTATGAAGACCTCTGCGATCAACCAGAAACAACTATCCAAAACATTTTGAAATTTCTGGGTTTATCCGCAAAAGTCACTTTAGAATATGACAAATTAAGCGAACCACGTCCGCTTAACTTGTTACCAGAAGTGAAAAAAAATTCTGAGAAAATTCTTAAGCAGTTACAACCTTATTTAGCCTATTGTGATTACGATCTATCTTAATTCGTCCCCACAATCACCGATGAAGTTATACAAATTATGTGAGTTTTTTAACACAGCATTAATTTGGTCAAGGTCTTCTGTATCCAGCATCAAATCAAATACTCTAGCATTATCCTTTAAATGCTCTGATATCCCTAACCTCGCACCAACGATCGCACCAGCTACCGCAGGTTTATCGAGGACATAGCGAACTGCAATATTAGAAATGCTAACTCCATGTTTGGTGGCAATAGAAGATAGTACAGTCAGCAATTCTTGAAATAAACCCCAACCACCCCATTTGTCAATAATGATTTTATATTCCTTCAAGCTAGCGGTAGAAAGCTGTTCTGCTTGAGGTTCGGGTTGTCCCAAAAACTTCTCTGACAAAAAGCCACCGCAGAGAGTGCCATAGGTGAATAGCTTGATATTCTTTTCCAGACATAATGGTATCATGTTCACTTCCGGACGGCGATCGATAAGAGAAAACTGTACCTGATGGGAAACAATATTAATTCCAGCCTCAACAATCTCCTGCAAGTGTTCGGTATCAAAGTTGGTTAAGCCAAGGTGTTTGATTTTGCCCTCTTCCTGAAGTTCTGACAAATACTTGAGGGCATCCAGATAGTTGTTATCTTGGTATCTCCAGCAGTGGAATTGCAATAAATCGAGAGTTTTAACTCCCATCCTTTGGCGGGAAATATTAATTTGCTCCTCAACAAACTGCTTAGTCATGGGAGTAGGTTTTGGCACCCATTTGGTGAAGGCTTGAATATTAGATAAAGCTTCTTGTCCTCGAATTGTAGCTAGTTGATGCCGAAATTGACCGATAAAATCTTCTGCTGGACCGTAAATATCTGCCAAATCCCAAGTAGTGAAACCAGCATCTATATAATCGAACATAGTCTGAATAGCGCTGGTGGAGTCAATTGCTCCATGCTTGCCAGATACTTGCCACATTCCATTTAATATACGGCAGATATTCAAGTCTGGCGTAAGCTGTAGTCGGCTCGATGAGGGTAAGTTCATAATTTTAATAATTAGATTCGTGACATTAATCCATAGAGGCGATCGCTTCAGTGTCATTCTGAAGAGTTCTTGGCACTTGAACGGCGATCGCTACCATTTTAGTTACCATAAACCCCGACATAGCCAGCCACAAAATCTGGTTACTATGAGCTTGCCATGCCCAGACTGCTAAGGGTGCAAATCCCAATAAAGCACCGCATAAAGCGGAGTTACGGATAGGTTTCCCTTCCGCTAAACCTCCGAAGTACCCATCGAGGCTACTAGCAATAGCCTGACATCCTAAAACGAGGATTAACCAAGGAACGTAAACTTTAATTGGCTCGATAATTTCAGTATGGTCGGATAATAAACCAAAGATAGTTTCAGGAAAAAGGATGCAGGCTGCCGCTATGGAAAGTCCTGCCGACAGGCTGGTTCCTACTGCAACCTGCAATAAGGGGATAAATTGGTCGTTAGCCATCTGACCTTTAAAATTCCCGGTGAGGGTTTCGGTGGCAAAACCAATTCCTTCGACAAAGAATACGCTCAGGCATACTATCTGAAATAGCAAAGCATTTTCCGCTAAAACAGTCGTCCCCATTACGGCACTGATGTTAGTGAAAACTGCCCAGGTAGTCATATTGGCTAAAGAGCGGACAAAAATATTGCCATTGAGGGTAAAAGCAGATTTAAAGGCTAACCAATCCCAAAGCTGTTGGAATGCTGTTTGTAACTCTTTGAACTGAATGTCTTGACTTGCCAAAACTAGCCCTACTAACAACATCAAATATTGACTGAGAGCCTGAGAAATTCCGGCTCCCGTGCTTGCCCACTCCCATCGGATAATGTAGAAGTAGTCGAACACCAGATTAGCACCGTTGCCCACTACAGACATCAGCAACACCTTGCCACTCATTTCTCGTCCCAGCAGCCAACCAATGAGAACGTAATTAAACAAAACCGCCGGCGCTCCCCAAATTCGGACGTTGAAATAGTCAATCCCTGAAGCTTTAACTTCTGGAGTAGCACTGACTATGGCAAACCACAGTTCTCGGATAGGGTATTGTAAAATCAAGATTGCCACACCTAAACCCAAAGCCACTAATCCATTCCGCAGTCCTACTCGCAGCATTTCTTCGCGGTCATCCTGTCCCACTGTTTGAGCAGTTACCCCAGTGGTTCCCATCCGTAAAAACGTAAAAAGGAAGTAGATGTAGTTAAATAGGATGCCAGCGAGGGCAACTCCTGCTAAATGATGGATTTCTTTTAGGTGTCCTAAGAAAGCCACACTAATTAAACCTGACAGGGGCACCATGATGTTAGAGGCAACGTTGGCGATCGCCAGTCGAAAAAAGCGATCGAGGAAATGATACTGACTAATGAGAGAAAGGCTCATGGATTCACTTTAAGTTGCTAAGTACAGCTTTGCATAAATTCGTAGGGAATTGACAGAGGTAAATTTTTGACTGTAAGGTAAGCATACGTGGACAATCCCTCAAGTATTCATTACTATGACTGGTCGGCGAAAAACTTACTGCTGTGAAGTTATTTCAGCGCGAAGAATTGCCAGATTTTCACGAACAGTGATAGTGTGGGGATGATTCACAGCTAACCGTCGCTCAAAAATATCTAAAGCTTGTTGCAATAAAGGTTCGGCTTGGCTGTAACTTCCTTGGGATTTGTAGAGTTCTGCCAGATTGTTTAAGCTTTGCGCGACATAGGGATGGTTGTCTCCCAGCAAGCGTTTATCGAGTTCTAATGCTTTTATGGAAAATGTTTCTGCTTTAGTGTAGCAACCCTGGATTCTGTACATATAACCTAGGGCGTAGATAGTATCTGCCAAAAGGGGATGGTCTTCTGGCAATAGAAGCTGTTTGAGTTTCAAGGCTTGCAGAAATAATGGTTCTGCTTCGCTATAGCGTCCTTGAGCGCGGTATATCAAAGCCAAATTGTGAATATCTGTAGCTAAATCAGGATACTTTTCTCCTAAAAACTGCCTATCTAGTTCTATCGCTCGGAGTGCTAGAGGTTCGGCTTCACTATAGCGTCCTTGATAATAGTGGAGTAACGCTAGGTTGTTGAGGCTAACTGCAACAGCGGGATGTTCTTCTCCCAACAGATGTCGTCTCATTTTTAAAGCTTGTTGGTACAGGGGTTCGGCATCTGCGTAACGTCCTTGGGAAGAGTAGAGTAACGCTAGGTTGTTAAGACTAGGTGCAAGATAGGGATGTTCTTCTCCCAAAAGATGTCGCATTAGTTGCAAAGCTTGTTGGTACAAAGGTTCGGCGTCTGCGTAACGTCCTTGGTCGGAGTAAAGTCCTGCTAGGTTGTTGAGGCTAGTTGCAACAGCGGGATGTTTTTCTCCCAAGCGCTTTTTAGTAACTTCTAGACACTGCTTAAACCAAGGTTCTGCCTGAGTATACAACCCCTGACCTCTGTAAAATCGACCCTGCGCGACGAAAGCCCAGATTAAATCTTCATCGCTAATGTGTTGAATAAAATTCTTCGCTACTTCTGCTAAATGAGGCATAGCAGGGGAGACAGCGGTGATTAATTTAAGGGTGGGGGTTTGAGGAATATACTTGGCGATCGCGATCGTTACTTTGACAAAAGCTTGTTTAAAATTCCCGCAACTCTCCTGAAACGGTGGTGCTTCTAGCTTCCCTTGAAAAAATTCTCGCAGCAGTCGATGCAGTTGATAAATTCCCTTTTGCTTACGCTGTAGCAAATGCAAATTCAGCAGCTTATCATCCCGACTTTCTTCTAACTCTTCTGCATCCACATTACTTAAGCAAGATTTTACCAACTCCCAAGGTATGGGTGCCGCAGCAAATAAACTCAGCAAACACGCGAGTTGTTTATCTGTGTCGTTTAATTCATCCCAACTTAACTCGAATGCTGCTTGCACACCCCGCTGTGCTGTCATGTTATCTTCTGGCTGAGACAAAGAACGCTCTTTTAGTTTCTTTTTCTCCAACCTCTGCAACATTTCTGTGAGGGATAAATCCTCTTTTCTTGCGAGATACCGCCCTACTAATTCTAACCCTAAAGGTAAATATCCCAACCTTTCAGGTAGAGACGCGATAACCTGTGTCTCTACATTAACCCGTTCTTCCCCAACGAGATTTCGCAACAAATCCAGCGCGGCTTGTGGTTGTAGGACATCTAATGATAATTTAGAAATCTGCCCGAAGTGCTTTCTGGTTGTCATCAGCACCTTAAATCGGGTGGATGAAGGCGGTAAGTACGGCTGAATTTCCTTATAGATAGTGACATCATCCAGCACTAACAACACTTCACCCTCACCCCAGCGCTGCCAACAGTATGCTACCTGCCCGACTAAATCCAAATCTGTCAAGGGGTTTAATTCTAGGTGAATGCGAGCAAATTGCACAATTTGCAAACCCACATCACCGCTTTTGACACCACACCAGCAAATTCCACCAGAGTAAAATTCGCGCTGCTTAAGTGCATATTGCAGCGCAAGTTCAGTTTTACCCACACCACCCATACCAGCGATCGCCGCTATTGCAACTTGGTGATTGTCCTGCAATAGTTGGTGGAGATGTGCGAGTTCTTTTTCACGCCCGACAAACTCCGCCACTCCACTCCAGGGCAAATTATCTGGTATTATAATGGGGGGATTTAACTTTGTCCGTTCCCGTTCGGACGACTGTAGTCAAAAGATATTAGTACCGTTAAAAGTATTTCCCTGAAAGACGTTTTTAATCGATTCAGCTAACTTTGTCGGATTGATGATGCCTGGTGGTTGCGAGTTGATATCATTTGCTAACTCTTTGACTTTTGGCGCAACTTGTGCATCGGCGTTTGCTGCTGCTTCTACAGACCGCACTGATTTGGCAATTTCGGTATCTGCATCTGCTGCTGCTTTCAACTCCAGCACTGCTTTGCCATAATCTAATCGCTCTTGGTTTTCTTGTGTTGCATTCGCGAGAAATGGTAACTTATTCTTATTGCGTAGCTGTTCAATTAACTTATGACTTTCATTTAATGCAGCTTCTCCAAGCTTTTCGCCTGTTTTTTCTAGGGCTTTGGTTAAAACTATTGTGGCGATCGCTGTTGCTACAGCTGTGAGTGTTACAGGTTCCATGCAGCAAGCTATTAAGTACGAGATTACAGTTATATCTATCTTCAAGTGTATGCTTGTCTTCTCCGGTGAAGCATAAAAATATGGCTTGAAATTAGCAAAGTGTAAGTCCGCGCTACAAACTAAGATGATTTAGGACTGCATGAAAAGGCGTAAGATGGCATTAAGTTCTATTTACGGGTAGACCGATGCTATTAGAAGATTATTTTGACTTTTTATCGTCTGATGATATTCGGTTGAAAGGACACCGCATCGGCATTGATAATGTACTTGATTATTACTTAGAAGGATATTCACCGGAAGAAATTGCAGCTAGTTTGCCTTCTTTGAACTTGGAGCAGATTCACGCTACTATTACTTATTATCTGCATAATCGTGCCGAGATTGATGCTTACTTGTCACGTTTGACAAAGTGGCGCGAACAGCGTTACCAAGAATGGGCTGTTAATCCTTCACCTGTGGTAGAACGTTTAAGAGCAGTGAAGGCTCAAAGAACTCAACCGCAGGTAAATGCTTTGTGAAAGTGCGTTTTTTGCTAGACGAAAATTTATCACCTCGTTTGAAAGTGGCTGTGCTGCGTCTCAACCCTGCTATAGATATCTTACGTGTGGGTGAAAGTAATGCACCGCAATTAGGTACACTCGATCCGGATGTGTTGTTATATCTGGAGCGATCGCAAAGGCTCTTGGTGACAGATAATCGTGCTAGTATGCCTGCTCATATGGAAGCACATTGGGCAGCCGGCGGACAGATTTGGGGACTATTTTGGGTGCGGGACAGGATACCATTAGGAGAACTGTCACAAGAACTTTTGCTGGTTTGGGAGACGACTGAGGCAGAAGAATGGATAAATCGGCTCGAATGGATTCCATTTTAGGGTAAAAAGGCGATCGCACGAGCGTGGTTTAATAAGTTTTAGGTGGAAGATGGACTGTGTAACATTATGTCCGCTAAATTCCACATTACAGAGCAATTAAAAATTAGGTAATAAACCTGCTTGTTTACAAATCTCATTCGCAGTAATCCGATCAATAGTACGATGACGTTTTACAGGAATAGTTTTTAGATCATTAGTATAAATAGAATGATTTCCTCCTTCCCTTAATAAATAAAAGCCATTTTATTCTAAGTATTTGACTAAATATTTTCGTTAGACTGACACACTCACACCTCTATAGGAAGTTGTTCGAGCAAAGAATCACTTGTGGGAATTTCTTTATTTTGTTGACGATAGGCAAGAATCATTTCTTTAGTTGCGTCTTGCAACATAGCTCTGCATTCTTCTATGGTTTCTCCCTCTGTGATAACTTCTTGCCATTCAATAAGTTGTCCCATATATCCGCTATTAGTTTTTGTATATTTGGCAGTGTATGTAATTAACATTTCTGTTTTGTGAAGATAATTAGATTATGATTGATGGTAGCTAATTTTGTACTGGATGGGGGTAGGCGGAGCATCATCGCACACATCGCTCTCCATCATTTGCAATCACGTAAGAGCCATCTCTATAGCACCTCAAGTGTGGAGATTTAATGATATGTTAACTAGACCCGAAAATTAATTACGCGTTGCCCAAAACCCTTGTAGAGACGTAGCACTGCTACGTCTCTACGTCTTTTCTGGAGATGTCTACTGAATTAAAGCGATGTCTACAATAGAGAAGATAAAAGCGATCGCTTTTTAGATTAGTCAATATAAGTTATCCTTTAGTAAGGAAGTTATGTAAGGAACGTGAGTAATGGCTAGTGCAACCATCACCACCGAAGGACAAGTAATTATTCCCAAAGAAATTAGGGACTATCTTAATCTGAATACAGGTAGTAGGGTTGATTTTGTCATTGATGAAAATGGAACAGTAAAATTGATTCCTCTGAATGTCCCTATCCAAAGCTTATCTGGGATATTACAACGTCCGGGGATGAAAAGCGCAACTTTAGAAGAAATGGAAGCGGCAATTCAAGAAGGCTCAAGTGATTGGACTTGATACAAATATTTTAGTACGCTACCTGACAAAAGATGATGAAAAGCAGTGGATGCAAGCTGCTGAAATTATCGAAGGGACACGCTGCGCGAATGGCGATCGCTTGTCAGTTTACAATCTAAATGTAGATTATCCATAAGCACAAAAAAGCGAGCATCATATCAAGCAAGCAAATTGAGAAAATCCGCAGCTTTGACAATATCAATATCCTGATATTTATTTAATGAGAGTAAGTGTTTATCACCTGTAATAATATGTGTTGCTTGTCCTACAACTGCACACTCGATCACCATATCATCATCAGGATCATCAACAACAACTTTCAGGTTATTGGGAATTTCTACCAAGCGCGAAAAAGCAAGAATTTGCTCAATATCAACAGCTGCGTCTATCGGAGAACGATTTTGCTTTGTCTGCAACTTTTCGCGTAACTCTAATAAAATCTCTCGACAAGTTATAGATTCAATCTGCCTGTTTCTAGCAAGTTCTAAACAACGATAGGGACTGCCTTGCCAACCTAAACCCGAAAAAAGCGTGTTTGTATCGAAAACAACTATATAAGAGTTCATTGCTCGTGCAAGATATTGTCTATGAATTCTTCTCGCTCCTGTTCAGTCATAAGATCCCAGTTTAGTCCTTGTGTTGTACTCAAAGAACGCATCTGTATCTCTCCGTAATTGAGTCTATTTTGCCACCAAGTATCTTCCTCTGCTTTAATGGCTTGCAATATCATATGCTGCTCTGGAATTGCTAGTTGCTTCACTAATCTGATGATTTGCTCAATATTGAGATTAAGGGTTGCCATCTCTATAGCACCTCAGTGTGGAGATTTAATGATATGTTAACTGAATTAAAGAGATGTTTACAATAGAGAAGATAAAAGCGATCGCTTTAGAGTACTCCAAGTAAAAAAATGCCCAATTGTCATTGCGAGCGCAACGAAGTGAAGCGAAGCAATCGCAAAGACTCAGCGATTGCTTCATTCCGCTTCTCTACGAGACGCTTCGCGAACGCTCCATTCGCAATGACAGGCTTTGGATCATTTATTTATTGGAACACTCTTAGTGCAGCTTGTTGTATTTCTTCAAAGAAGTAAGATGTGTAGCGTCTCGCAAAGAAGCTAGTACCGTTACAACACCATCATTCAACCTTGGAACTTGGAAGTTGAGGCTAAAAGGGTGAACGTTGAGCTTCAAAGCATAAACCTTGAGGCTAAAAGGGTGAAAGTTCTGGGTTGAAACAAGAACGTTCTCACTTGAAACAAGAACGTTCTCACTTGAAACGAGAACGTTCTCACTTGAAACAAGAACGTTCTCACTTGAAACGAAAACGTTCTCACTTGAAACGAAAACGTTCTCACTTGAAACAAGAACGTTCTCACTTGAAACAAGAACGTTCTCACTTGAAACGATAACAGCCGAGTTTAGAACCTCATCGTTGAGGCTGAGAACTTAAATTTTACTGCTGTGAAGCCATGTCAGCGCGAAGAATTGCCAGATTTTCACCACATTTGACAGTGTGGGGATGATTCACCCCTAACCGACGCTCAAAAATATCTAACGCTTGCAGGTACAACGGTTCAGCTTTGCTGTAACTTGTTTGGGAGTAGTAGAACTTCGCTAGGTTGTTGAGGCTAACTGCAACATGGGGATGTTCTTCACCTAGCAGTTTGCGGTTAAGTGCCAAAGCTTGTATGTACAAGGGTTCGGCTTCGCTATATCTGCCTTGAGAACGATAGAATCCCGCTAGGTTGTTGAGGCTAACTGCAACATCAGGATGTTCTTCACCTAGCAGTTTGCGCCTGAGTGCCAAAGCTTGGATGTACAAGGGTTCGGCTTCGCTGTATCTGCTTTGAAAATAATAGAGTAACGCTAGGTTGTTGAGGCTAAGTGCGACATCAGGATGTTCTTCACCTAGCAGTTTGCGGCTGAGTGCCAAAGCTTGGATATACAAGGGTTCGGCTTCGCTGTATCTGCTTTGGGAACTGTAAAATTTTCCTAGGTTGTTGAGGCTAAGTGCGACATGAGGATGTTCTTCACCTAGCAGTTTGCGCCTGAGTGCCAAAGCTTGGATGTATAAGGGTTCGGCTTCGCTGTATCTGCCTTGAGAATAATAGAGTTCCGCTAGGTTGTTGAGGCTAAGTGCGACATCAAGATGTTCTTCACCTAGCAGTTTGCGCTTGAGTGCCAAAGCTTGTATGTACAAGGGTTCGGCTTCGCTGTATTTGCTTTGAAAATAATAGAGTAACGCTAGGTTGTTGAGGCTAACTGCAACCTCAAGATATTCTTCACCTAGCAGTTTGCGCCTGAGTGCCAAAGCTTGGATGTGTAAGGGTTCGGCTTCGCTGTATCTGCCTTGGTAACTGTAGAGTACCGCGAGGTTATTGAGGCTAGTGGCGACATTAGGATGTTCTTCTCCCAAGCGTTGTTTAGTGGTTTTTACACACTGCTCATACCAAAGTGCTGCTTTGTCATACAATCCTTGAGCATTGTAAAACTGACCATTGCCAGTCAATGCCCAATATAAATCATCATCGCTGACATATTCAATAAGATGATTTGCTACTTCAGCTATATGAGGTATTGCCGGAGAGACAATGGTGATTTGCTCAAGGGTGAGCGAGTCAGGAATATCTTTGGCAACTGCTACCATTATTCGACAAAGCGATCGCTTGAATTCCTCTGCCACATCTAACCCTTGCAACTTCGCTTGAAAGAATTCTCGCAGCAGTGGATGCAGTTGATAAATTCCCCTTTCCTTGCGCTGGAGCAAATGCAAATTCAGCAGCATATCGTCCCGACTTTCTTCTAACTCTTCTGCATCTACATCGGGTAAGCAAGATTCTACCAACTCCCAAGGTATCGGTGCCGCAGCAAATAAACTCAGCAAACACGCGAGTTGTTTATCTGTGTCGTTTAATTCATCCCAACTTAACTCAAAGGCTGCTTGCACACCCAGCTGTGCTGTCATGTCGTCTTCTCGCTGAGACAAAGAACGCTCGTTGAGTCCCTTTTTCTCCAACCTCTGCAACATTTCTGCGAGGGACAAATCCTCTTTTCTAGCTAGATACCGTCCAACTAACTCTATCCCCAAAGGCAAATATCCCAACCTTTCACACAGTTGCAAGGCTAACAGTTCTCCGATTGACCTCTCCCCTAACCCCTCTCCTGCAAGGAGAGGGGAATCAAACTCCCCCTTCCCTTGCAGGGAAGGGGGCAGGGGGGTTAGGTCAATTCGTTCTTTCCTAACGAGATTTCGCAACAAATCTAGCGCGGCTTGTGGTTCCAGTACGTCTAATGATAATTTAGGAATCTTCCCGAAGTGCTTTCTGGTTGTCATCAACACTTTAAATCGGGAGGATGAAGGCGGTAAATACGGCTGAATTTCCTTATATATAGTGACATCATCCAGCACTAACAACACTTCACCCTCACCCCAGCGCTGCCAACAGTATTTTACCTGCCCAATTAAATCTAAATCTGTCAAGGGGTTTAAATCTAAGTGAATGCGAGCAAATTGCACAATTTGCAAACCCACATCACCGCTTTTGACACCACACCAGCAAATCCCACCAGAGTAAAATTCGCGCTGTAAAAGTGCATATTGCAACGCTAATTCAGTTTTACCCACACCACCCATACCCGCAACGGCAGCTATTGCTACAGAGTCGTTTTCCTGCAATAGTTGGTGGAGATGTGCGAGTTCTTTTTCACGTCCGACGAACTTTGTCGCCCCACTCCAGGGCAAATTATCTGGTATTTTGGTGAGGGGATTTAACTTTGTCGGTTCCCGTTCCGACGACTGTGGTCAAAAATTGAAGGTATTGCCAGAAATAGTATTATTTCCACCTTTAACGTTGATACCTTGCCAATTTTCAATAATAGATGTTGTCAATTTAGCTAGATCAGCAGAAGCCTCACACCCACTATACCGGGGTGTGAGATGAATGCGCGGGAGTGGAGAGATATAGTAATTAATGTTTTTTGGCGTAGCCAAAACAATTAATTACTATG